>JBCCHV010000062.1 GCA_039028635.1 Acidobacteriota bacterium | reverse complement strand
CTTTTAGCCCCCCTGAGATAAACAGCAGGCTGCTGAAAAAGTCCGAGTCCGAAGGCTTCCGGCCCGCGTGGGACCCCGAGCCCAGCGGGCGAGGCGGCGCCGAAGGCGCCGAGGACGGGGGTGAAGGCGCGCGACATGCGCGCGCGCCTGAGGGGGGCGCCTTTTAGCCCCCCTGAAATAAACAGCAGGCGCTGAAGAAGCCGCCACGCGGCTTTTTCAGCAGCCTGCTAGCAGGCGATGGAGCGAAATCCGCGACGCCACCAGCAGGGCAAACATCACCACCGAGACGAGGGAAAGGGTGATCGGGTCGCGGTGTGCCGTGTGGGCGACGATCGCGGTGAGCAGGAACAGGGCGGTGCCGGCGTAGGCCCAGTCCTTGGCGACCAGCGGCACGATCGGCAGCAGGAGCACGACCACCGCGACCAGCTTGAGGACGGCGAGCTGAAGGCGGAAGAAGTCCGGGAAACCAAGCTCTCGAACGCCCTCGATGGTGGCGCGGTGGAAAAAATAGGTGAGAGCGCTGGCGAGCAGAAAAAGCACCACCAGCGCTGTCGAAATCCAGTACAAGAGACGCATGCTCAAGGGGCTCCGCTGCGGTCGATGGCCGACCCTGGCCCTGAGCTGCGAGGGCCACCTTCCCGAAGCTCGGCCCGCGACTGGCGGTACGGCGGCGTAGGAGCGATCAAGCGCGTCAGGGAACGTCCTGTTCGTCGACGGCGATCATCGATCCAAGGCCGCGGATGCGGCGCTGGACCTTGCGTCCTTCCTTCTCGTAGATGATGTAGGTGACGTCGTTCTTTTTCACCTTGGCCAGAATCTCGAATTTGGCGAGCTCCGGCGGAGTGGCGATGGAGTCGTCCATGATCCACTCCTCCGCGTCCAGGATCGGCGGAGACTGGGGCGTCTCCTTGGCGGGTTCCGGGTCCGGGCGAACCGCCTGGTTGGAGACATTGGCCGGCGCCTCGTCGCTGTCGGTGGTGCCGCCGCTGCGGCAGCCGAAGGTGAACAGGGCGAGGATCAACAGGGCTACGAGAATTCTCACGGATACCTCCTGGACCGAATGTCGCGGATTGGATTGCAGCCGCTCTTGGTGGCCGCTCATGGCGCTCGATCCTAGCAGCCTGCGGGCATCGGCAAGGCGGCGGTTCTATAATCGTGGGGAACTGACCGGGAGAGGCCCATGACGCTGCGAGAGTCCGATCTGATCTACGACTGGAACCGCCTCGGACAAGGCGACCTCGAGCCGGCGCGACCGCGCCTCGAGCTCGACGACGAGACCTTGCGCGATGGCCTGCAGTCGCCTTCGGTTCTGACTCCGACGATCGACGAGAAGCTCGAGATCCTGCACTACATCGCGGAACTCGGGATCGAGGGCGCCAATATCGGTCTGCCCGGTGCCGGCCCCCACGTGGTTCGCGACGTCACGCGCCTGGCGCGGGAGATCGTCGACCAGAAGCTGCCCATCTCACCGAACTGTGCGGCTCGGACCCTGCGCGCCGACCTCGAGCCGATCGTCGAGGTCAGTCAATCCACCGGGATTGCCATCGAGGTCGCTTGCTTCATCGGGTCGAGCCCGATTCGTCAGTATGCCGAGACCTGGAAGATCGATCGCATGCTGAAGCTCACCCAGGAGGCGGTGGAGTACGCCACCGGTGAAGGGCTGCCGGTGATGTTCGTCACCGAGGACACCACCCGGGCCCATCCGGACGACCTGCGTCGCCTCTACACGGTGGCTATCGAAGCCGGTGCCCGGCGGCTCTGCATCGCCGACACGGTCGGCCATGCGACGCCCTCCGGGACCGGCCACCTGGTGCGCTTCATCCGCGATCTGGCGGACCGCAGCGGCGAGCAGGTCAAGGTCGATTGGCACGGTCACAAGGACCGTGGGCTGTCGGTGATCAACGCTCTGACGGCGGCGGCGGCCGGGGCCGATCGTCTGCACGGCACCGCCATCGGCATCGGCGAGCGCGTCGGCAACACGCCGATCGACCAACTGCTGGTCAACATGCAGCTACTCGGCTGGATCGACCGCGACCTCAGCAAGCTGCCGGCCTACTGCCGGCGGGTTTCGGAAGCCACCGGCGTGCCCTTGCCGGACAACTATCCGATCTTCGGCAAAGACGCCTTTCGCACCGGCACCGGCGTCCACGCGGCGGCCATCATCAAGGCGCGGGCGAAAGGCGATGACTGGCTGGCGGATCGCATCTATTCGGGAGTCCCGGCGGCCATGATCGGGCGTCGCCAGCGCATCGAGATCGGACCCATGTGCGGCGAGTCGAACATCGTCTACTGGCTCGAAGAGCGCGGCATCGCGGCCGAGAGTGAGCTGGTGGGACAGATTCTGCGCGCCGCCAAGGAGGCGACGCGGGTGCTCGAAGAGCAAGAGCTGCTCGACATCTGCCGCTCCTGCGGCGCCCAGGTCGGCTGACCCGCGCCCGCATGACCGCCGCCGATTCCATCTCCGGCGCCGATTCCAGCTCCGAGGCCGCCCTCTGGCGGCGGCTGGTCGATGCCTGGACCGAGGGACTGACCGTCGAGCGCGGCCTCTCCGATCACACCGTCGCCGCCTATCGCCGCGACCTCGAGCGCGCCGGCCGCGATCTCGCCGACCGCGGCCAGGATCTCCTCGCCGCCTCACCGGAGGCCCTCGCCGAGCATTTGCGCGGGCTGCGCCGGCGTGGCCTCGCGGCGCCCAGCATCCGCCGCGCCCTGTCGTCCCTGCGCGGCTTCTTCGGTCATCTGGTGTTGGTGGGAGAGCGCCACGACGACCCTTCCACCCACCTGGTGGCGCCGCGCTTGCTGCAGCGCCTGCCCAAGGTGCTCAGTGCCGGCGAGATCGAGCGCCTGCTGGCGGCTCCCGACCCGGACACGCCGCTGGGCTTGCGCGACCGCACCATGATCGAGCTGCTCTATGCCACCGGGCTGCGGGTGAGCGAGCTGGTCGGGCTCGGCCTGGCGCAGCTCCGGCCGGACCCCCGCGGCCGCCTCGAGGCTGGCTTTCTGGTGGTCTTCGGCAAGGGCTCGAAGGAGCGCGTGGTGCCCGTCGGCGAGGTCGCCGAGGGTTGGCTCGGTCGCTATCTGCGGGTTGGCCGGCCGGCCCTGGCGCGCGGCCGCCATGGCCGGGTGCTGGTCAACCGCTTGGGAGATCCGCTCACTCGCCAGGGCTGTTGGAAGGTCCTCAAGGGCTACGCCCGACGGGTCGGCCTGCCGGAAGTCTCGCCCCACGTCTTGCGCCACAGCTTCGCCACCCATCTACTCGAGCACGGTGCCGACCTGCGGGCGGTGCAGGCGATGCTCGGCCACAGCGACATCTCGACCACCGAGATTTACACCCACATTCACCAGGCCCGACTGAAGAGCCTCTACGATGAATTTCATCCGCGGGCGTGACGTCGGCCCGCCGGGGCCCGTATCTCGGGCGATGAAGCGCTTTGGGTGGATCGTCGGGTTGGGCCTGTTGGTCGCCCTGCCGCTGTCGGGCGAGCTGGTGGTGTTCACCGACGGCGGCTACCTCAAGGTGGCCGCCTTCGAGGCCCACGGCAACCGGCTGCACGTCGAGCTGGTCGGCGGCGGCAGTATGACGGTGCCCCTCGAACGGGTCGACCGGGTGGTCGACGACGAGGTCGTGATCTTGCCGGAGGAGCCCGAACCGGCGCCGCCGGCGGAGCCGGACTGGACCTTCTCGCAGGATGCGCCGGTGCCGGCGACGCCCTACGGTGAGGAGATCTATGCCGCCGCCCAGCGCCACGAGCTCGATCCGGAGCTGGTGGCGGCGGTGGTGCGGGCCGAGTCCGCCTTCGATGCCCGCGCCGTCTCTCACAAGGGCGCCCGGGGGTTGATGCAGCTCATGCCGGCGACCGGCCGGCGTTTCGGCCTGCGACCGGATCAGCTGTTCGAGCCGAGCCGCAATCTCGAGGCCGGCTCACGCTACCTCGGCTGGCTCTTGGAGCGCTTCTCCGGCGACCTGCGACTCGCCCTGGCGGCCTACAACGCCGGCGAGGGCACCGTCGATCGCTACGGCGGGGTGCCGCCGTACCGCGAGACCCGCAACTACATTCGGCGTATTTACCGCTTCTTGGGCTTGTCTTCGGAGGGCTGAGGCTCGTCCTCCGAGCTCGCCGGGGCCGGGACGCCCTCGCGAAAGCGCATCACCACCACGGTGCGGTCGTCGCCCACCGGGCGACCGCCGGTGTGCTCTTCGACCGCTGCCAGCAGGCGATCCCGCACCAGGGTGGCGGAGTGTGGTGGACTCTCCCGCAGGGCGCGGGCGACGGCGCCGTAGCCGAAGGGTCGGCCATCGCCATCGACGGCTTCGATCAGGCCGTCCGAAAGCCAGACCAACACGTCCCCCGGCCGCAGGGTCAGGCGCTGGAAGCCGTACTTGCGGCCGAGCCCCCCGAGGGGAGAGCCGGGCAGCGCGATCTCGTCGACTTCGAAGCCGCGGATGCGGTAGGTCGGCGGGTGGCCGGCATTGGTGATCTCTACCTGGCGCTGCTCGAGGTCGATGACCGCGATGGTGGCGGTGACGAAGACCCGGCGATCCTCCCGCACCAGGGCGTCGAGGCGCTCGAAGATCTCCGTCGGCGCTTTGCCCTCGGACGCCAGGATGGTGAGGGCGGCCTTGATCATCGCCATCCTCAAGCCGGTCGGAAGGCCGTGACCGGAGACATCCGCCACCACCACCGCCAGGCGCCCTTCGCCGAGGGACAGGACGTCGAAGTAGTCGCCTCCGATGGCGGCGCTGGGGGCGAAGAGGGTGGAGAACTCGATGCTCTCGGCTTCCGGCAGATCGCGAGGCAGCAAGCTCTGCTGGAGTTGACGGGCGATCTCGAGCTCCTTCTCGAGGAGCTCCTTTTCGGTGGCGGTGGTGACCAGCTCTTCGAGATGCTCGGTCATGGCGTTGAAGGAGCGCTGGAGCTCGCCCACCTGGTCGTTGCGTTTGACCGGTATGCGCACCGAGAAGTCGCCCTGGCGCACCGCTCCGGTGGCGCGGCTGAGGCGACCGACGGCCTGGCTGAGGGTGAAGATCATGAAGGCGGCGACGATGGCGGCGACGACGTAGACGTCGAAGAGCAGAAAGGCGAAGACGAAGAGCGCCATCCACAGGCTGGCGTCGAGCTCGGCGGTGGTGGAGAAGAGCTTGCTGTGAACGGTGCGTGGCGTTCCCCGCAAAGTGACCGCGAAGGAGGGGGCGAGCTCGTCGCCGCTGGCGGCGTCGTAGAGCGGGCCGACCTTTTCGGCCCACAGCAGCAGCGGACGATCCCACAGCGACGGGTTGGTGGAGTCGGTGCCGCGGGGCGAGCGGCGGCGGAAGAACTGGCGGGCTTCTTCGAGGCTCTCCTGCTGCGGCCGCTGGAACGAGAAAGAGGTCGTGCCGATGGTGAGCTGAAGGCCGCGATCCTCGTCCTCTTCGTCGATCGGGGGATGGAGCACGACCCAGACGTCGGCGCGCTGGCTGAGCTCCGCTTCGAGGTCGCGCTGCCAGGTGGCGATGACGCCGGAGCGACCCGAGCGCACCGCCGCCGCCAGCGTCGGTTGACCTTCCAGGGAGATGAAGCGCTCTTCCGCCGTCTCGTCATCGGCCCACGCCGGCCAGCGTTCCGGCAGCCGCTCGTCGCCGGCGAAGCGCCGGCCATCGAGGTAGAAGGTGTAGGTCAAATTGCCGGCATCGGCCTGGCTCGGCTCGCGACCCTGGCGGGCCTCCGCCAGGCGATGGGCGGCGGCGCCGCGCAGCTGTTGCTCCGCCCCCAGGACCGCATCGTGGTAGAGGTGGCCGAGGAGGAAGCCGCTCAGCAGGTAGCCCACCGCTCCGAGAAGCAGAACCAGTAGCGGAATCGGCACCAGGCCGGTGAGGAAGTAGGAGAAGGCGAGGCGTCGTCCGACGGTCCACAGGGCGCGGTGATAGAGCCGCCAGCCGGCCCAGATCAACAGCAGAACCAGGCCCGCCAGCAGAACGAGCTGGAGGGCGGCGCTCAGGATCGGGATGCCGAGGAAGGCGACCACCACCGTCACGACGCAGGCCACCACCAGCCAGCGCAGTCCGCCCTGGCGGAGAAAGGAGAGAGACCCCACGGCCTTCTCTACGGATGGGGGGCGGCGCTGTTTCGCCGCGTCTGCCGGTTGGTGGGTGTCGCGATCTTTCATAGAATTGTCTATCGCTCCGCGGTGCGCCCACTCGAGGTCGCCGAAATCTTAGCGCGGACGATTCGCGAAGGGTGGCGTCTGCGACGTCCGGTGGGTGCGCTAGGGACTCGCCTCGTCGACCATGATCTCACCTGCGGCGCCTGGCAGCGGCAATGCCTTCCCCGAGCGCCCGCGATGCCGGTATCGGGGCAACGAGCACGAGAGGATCTTCCATGACGATCACCCAAGCGCCCCCCGAGAAGCTCTCCGAGGCGATCGAACGGGAGCGGTTTCACGATGTCGTGATCCGCTTTTCGGGCGATTCCGGAGACGGGATGCAGCTCACGGGAACGCAGTTCACCAACACCTCCGCCTTGCTCGGCAACGATCTGTCGACGCTGCCCGACTTCCCGGCGGAGATTCGAGCCCCGGCCGGCACGCTGCCGGGCGTCTCGGCGTTTCAGGTGCGCATTGCGGATCACGACATCCACACCCCCGGCGATGCCCCGGATGTGCTGGTGGCGATGAATCCGGCGGCCCTCAAGAAAGATCTGGGAGACCTCAAAGAAAACGGGGTGGTGATCGTCAACTCGGACGAGTTCAGCCCTCGCAATCTGAAGAAGGCGGGCTACGAGTCGAACCCCCTCGAGGACGGCAGTCTGGCCGACTATCGCCTCCACGAGGCGGCTCTCACCACCCTGACCCGCCGCACCCTCGAGGAAACGGAGCTCGACACCAAGAGCAAGGATCGCTGCAAGAACGTCTTTGCCCTCGGCATGGTGTACTGGCTGTTCAGCCGTCCCCTCGACAGCACCCTCGAGTGGTTTCAGCACAAGTTCGGCAAGAAGCCGGAGATTGCCGCGGCCAACGCCAAAGTGCTCAAGGCGGGCTTCAATTACGCCGAGACGACGGAGATCTTTCAGACCCGCTACGAGGTGGCGCCGGCGACCCTCGAGCCCGGCACCTACCGCAACATTCTGGGCAACTCGGCTCTCGCCCTCGGCATGGTGGCGGCCTCGCAGCGCAGCGGACTACCCCTCTTCCTCGGCGCCTATCCGATCACCCCGGCGAGCGGTCTGCTGCACGAGCTGGCGCGCTTCAAGGAGTTCGGCGTCACCACCTTCCAGGCGGAGGACGAGATCGCCGCCATTTGCGCCGCCATCGGCTCCGCCTTCGGCGGCTCGCTGGCGATCACCGCGTCGAGCGGCCCCGGCATCGCCCTCAAGGGGGAGGCGATGGGACTGGCGGTGATGGTCGAGCTGCCGCTGGTGGTGGTCAACATCCAGCGCGGTGGTCCCTCCACCGGCCTACCCACCAAGACCGAGCAGTCGGACCTCCTGCAGGCCCTCTTCGGCCGCAACGGTGAATCACCGATGCCGGTGATCGCCGCCGCCTCGCCCAAAGACTGCTTCGATGCCGCCCTCGAGGCCTGTCAGTTCGCGCTGCGCGTGATGGGGCCGGTGATGCTGCTGTCGGACGGCTACATCGGCAATGGTTCGGAGCCCTGGCGAGTGCCGGAGGTGGAGGATCTGCCGGACCTGACGGTCGAGATGCACCGCGACCCGGAGACCTATGTTCCCTACCAGCGCGATGCCGCGACCCTGGCGCGTCCTTGGGCGGTGCCCGGGACCGCCGGTCTCGAGCATCGCATCGGCGGCCTCGAAAAAGAGGCCGAAACGGGAAACGTCTCGTACGATCCAGAAAACCATGCTCGGATGACCGAGCTGCGAGCGGAGAAGGTGGAGCGTTTGGTGGAGATCATTCCGGACGTCGAGGTGCACGGAGATCCCGAAGGCGGCGAGCTGCTGGTCTTGGGATGGGGGAGTACCGCCGGTGCGATCACCGGTGCGGTGCAACAGGCGCGAGCCGAGGGTCTGCCGGTCAGCCGGGCTCATCTGCGCCACATCCATCCCTTTCCGGGCAATCTCGGCGATGTCCTGGGGCGCTTCCGGCGGGTGCTGCTGCCGGAGATGAACTCCGGGCAGCTCGCCCTGCTGTTGCGGGCGCGCTACCTCAAGGACATCAAGACCCTCAGCAAGGTGCAGGGAAAACCCTTCTACCGCTACGAGATTCTCGACAGCATCCGGAAGACCTTGGAGGAAGACCATGTCCACTGAGGCGGTCGCGGCGCCCAAGCTCAAGCTCAAGGATTTCCAGAGCGATCAGGAGGTCCGCTGGTGTCCGGGCTGTGGCGACTACGCCATCCTGCGCGCCGTCCAGTCGGTTTTCCCGCAGCTCGGCATCGCCAAGGAGAACTTCGTCGTGGTGTCGGGAATCGGCTGCTCGAGTCGCTTTCCGTACTACATGAACACCTTCGGCTTCCACACCATTCACGGTCGTGCGCCGGCGGTGGCTTCGGGCCTCAAGATGAGCCGGCCGGAGCTCGAGGTGTGGGTGGCGACCGGCGACGGTGACGCCATGTCGATCGGCGGCAATCACCTGATTCACGCCCTCCGGCGCAATGTCGGCCTGAAGATCCTGATGTTCAACAACCGCATCTACGGTCTCACCAAGGGGCAGTATTCGCCCACCAGCGAGGCCGGCAAGCGCACTGCCTCGACGCCGGTGGGCTCGGTCGACAATCCCTTCAACCCGCTCGCCCTCACCCTCGGGGCGGGGGCCACCTTCGTGGCGCGCAGCGTCGACATCTTCATGCCGCACCTGAAGAGCGTGCTCCAGCGGGCTCACGAGCACCAGGGGTCGGCCTTCATCGAGATCTATCAGAACTGCAACATTTTCAACGACAAGGCCTTCGTCTACTTGACCGACAAGGGGTCCCGGGAAGAGCAGGGTCTCTACCTCGAGCATGGCGAGCCGTTGGTCTTCGGCGCCGAGAAGGATCGTGGCATCCGTCTGGTGGGCACTCGTCCCGAAGTCATCTCCCTGGGCGACGGCCTGTCCGCCGACGATTGCCTGGTCTGGGATGAAACCGACCCCACCTTGGCCTATGTCGCTTCCCAGATGCTGCCACCGGATTTCCCGACCCCCCTCGGCGTGCTGCGGGCGGTCGATCGGCCGAGCTATGAAGTCGGGGTCAATGACCAGATCGCCGAAGAGGTGGCCAAGAAAGGCCCCGGGGATCTCGGTGCCGCTATTCGCGGTGGCGACCTCTGGACGGTGAACGAGGACCAGTCGATCAGTCGCGGTTAGCAGCCCCCGGGCGGTCAGGCCGACGCGGGCGGAGGTAGCGTTCTTCTCCCACCACCGCGGGATCGAGGGCGAAGCGGTAGAGGCCGAGACCGCCGTAGAGGGCGTACACCTGCTGGAAGCCGCGCGCCCGCAGGCGCCGTGCCCAGGCCTCGGCGTCCTCGCCGGACTCGTCGATCAGCAGAAGCTCATCGGATTGCCAAGGAATCAACGGCGCATCTCCGGCGGCAAGTTCCTCCGTGCTCACCGGCTGGGCTGACACCAGGGTCGTGCCGGCCGGTTCGCCAGTCCGGGAGACCAGCTCGATCACCCGAGGAGGTGCGCCGGCGGCGAAGCGTCGAAAGACTTCCGTCGGCGCCCGGTGGAGGTCGGGGTCGAAGGCAGGGACTTCGAGACCGCCGGTCTTTCTCGTCATCGGCTGGGCGACTCCGTCGGATTAGCCACCATCCGTTCTGGCATCCTCCGATCTGGCATCCTCAGATTTGGCGCCACAGGAACTTCGCCTTGGCCATTCGTCGGGAAATGAGGGCGACGCGACGCGTGTAGCCGGAGCTGTTGCGGCTCGGATTCCAGCTCGAGGGACGCGACAGGGTGGCCGCGAGCTGCGCCGCCTGGTGCTCCGAGAGGGCGCTGGCGGAGGTCCCGAAGTAGTGCCGCGAGGCGGCTTCGGCGCCATAGAGGCCGGGCCCCATCTCGGCGACGTTGAGGTAGAGCTCGAGGATTCTCCGCTTGCCGAGGTGGCGCTCGAGCTGCACCGTCAAGGCGGCCTCCTTGAGCTTCCTGAGGGGATTGCGACTCGGCGACAGCCAGAGATTCTTGACCAGTTGTTGGCTCAGGGTCGAGGCACCGCGTGGCGGCCGCTTCTCGCGCCAAGCCTGACCGAGGGCGGCGCGGATCTCGCCCGTCGCGAAGCCGTTGTGGCTGAAGAACTCGATGTCTTCGGCCACCAGGACGGCGCGCTTGAGATGGGGCGAGATGGCGCCGTAGGGCACCGGCCGCCAGGCGAGGGGCCGATCCTCGGCGTCGGATGACCGCCGATAGCGCTCGATGAAGGCGGTGGAGTCGGGGTCTTCGCTGGCGAGCTTCGCCACTTGAGGCCAGGTCACCGCTTGCCAGAGAGCGGTGACGGCGAAGAGCACCAGGAGACCGAGGAGCAGGCGTCGCCGCAAGCTTCTCCTCCGGCGACGGCGCTTCTTGCGGCGGCGGGCCATGGTGCCGGAAGTGCTCAGGCGGTGAGCAGGGCGCCGGTGAAGTGCAGCGCCAAGCGAGTGACCAGCTTGCGGCTGAGCTCTTCGAGCTCGATGCGGTAGCGGGTCTGGGGCAGGGCGACGCCCTCGAGGTCGACCCGCACCTGGGTCGCCGGATCGTCGAGGAGGCGGAAGCGCAGGCTGCCCACCCGGGCATCGAAGTCGTGGACCGCGACCGTCAAGGTGACACCACGATCATCGCTGCTGACCTTCGGTTGGTGGCCGCGCCGCTCGAGCTCCCGGGCGATCCGACCGAGGGCCGGCAACAGTACCTGGTCGCGCGCTTCGGCGAACTGATTCCAGTTCCGACGGCGTTCACTGACGGCCCGCTGCAGGCTTTCCCGGCGGTCGCCGCGGCGGCGCTCGAGATCGTCGAAAAAGTCCTGGATAGGTGGGGTTTTCTCGCCAGCCATGGGAGCGACAGCCTACCATCCGAGGGGCTCCCTCTCTGCTACCATCGGCGGCGTTCGACAATCTCGAAAGGGAGCGCAAAGGATGTGGCGTTTACTGGTGGGTGGGGTGCTGTTGATCGCTGGCGGGGCGACGACGGCGGTTTCGGCCCAGGGCTTCGATCAGGTCGCGATCCGCACCGTGCCGGTGAGCGACGGCATCGCCATGCTGGAGGGGGCCGGTGGCAATATCGGGGTCTCCTACGGTGTCGACGGCGTGCTGGTGATCGACGATCAGTTCGCCCCCCTGGCGGAGAAGATCAAGGCCGCCCTGGGCGAGCTCTCGGCGGCTCCGGTGCGCTTCGTGCTCAACACCCATTGGCACCACGATCACACCGGCGGCAACGAGATCCTCGGTGGCGAAGGGGCGGTGATCGTGGCTCACGAGAACGCTCGCCGTCGCCTCACCACCACCCAGTTCGTCAAGGGCTTCGATCGCGACTACCCGCCCTATTCGCGCGCAGGTCTGCCGGTGGTGACCTTTACCCGCGACATCACATTCCACCTCAATGACGACGAGATCCACGTTTTCCACGTCGCCGACGCCCATACCGATGGCGACGCCGTGGTGCACTTTCGCCAGGCCAACGTGCTCCATGCCGGCGACCTCTTTTTCAACGGCTTCTATCCCTTCCTCGATGTCTGGAACGGCGGCACCATCGATGGCTTGATCGCCGCCGTCGAGCGCCTCCTCGAGCTCAGCGACGGGGCGACCCGGATCATTCCCGGCCACGGCCCCCTCGCCAAGCGACCGGATCTGGTGAAGTACCGCGACATGCTGCGCACGGTGCGTCACCGGGTGGCGGCCCGGAGGGCGGCCGGCGAGAGCCTCGAGCAGATCATCGCCGCCCGTCCGACCGCCGACCTCGACCCGACCTGGGGGCAGGGACCGCTGTCGGTCGATCTCTTCCTGAGCCTGGTTTACGAGACCCTGGATGCTCCGTGAGGCCGGTCTCGGTGCTCTCACGGCACTCGTTCTGGCGGCCTGTGGTCCGCAGGCGGGGCCCGCGGGCGGTGACGAGATGACCGCGCGGTCGGTGCCGACGGTCGAATCGGAGGCGCCCAAGGGGCCCTACGTGCGGGTGTTGGGGACGGCCCAGGATGGCGGCTTGCCGCATGCCGCCTGTGGCTGCGACCGCTGTGACCGGGCTCGCTCGGAGCCGGCCTTCGCGCGCCACATCGCCTCGCTGGCATTGGTGCTGCCTGCCAGTGACCGGGTCATGCTGGTGGATGCGACGCCGGATCTTCGCCAGCAGCTCGACGCCCTGATGGACGTGCGCGACGATCCGCCGGACCGGGTCGATCGCGATCCCGTCGACGGCGTGCTCTTGACCCATGCCCACATCGGTCACTACCTGGGCCTGGCTTTTTTCGGCTTCGAAGCGGTGCACACGCGCGACTTGCCGGTCTACTGCACCGCGGCTCTCGGCGAGTTCCTGTCGCAGCATGGTCCTTGGGAGCAGCTCGTTCGCCTGGGCAATCTGAAGCTGGTGGAGAGCCTGCCGGGGGAGCCCATCGACCTCGGCGACGGCGTCACCGCCGAGCCGCGGATCGTGCCCCATCGCGACGAGTACTCGGACACCGTCGCCTGGATTCTGCGTGGGCCCCAACGCAGCCTGCTCTACATTCCGGATACGGAGCCCTGGGGGCGCTGGCCGGTGGCGATCGAGGAGTGGCTGGCGGAGGTCGATGTGGCACTGCTCGACGGCACCTTCTATTCGGCGGCGGAGCTGCCCGGCCGCGAGGTCAGCGAGATCGGTCATCCCCTGATCGTCGACTCGATGGAGCGCTTCGCTGGCCGCTCTCGGCCCCGCATCCTGTTCACCCACCTCAATCACTCGAATCCGGCCCTCGAGCCGGGCTCGCCGGCTGCCGAAGAGATTCGGTCGCGCGGCTTCGAAGTGGCGAGCGACGGCCTGGAATTCCCCCTCTGAGGCTCTACACCCCGGCCGGCAACCGTCACCAGGTGTCGCCCCGCGGGGCGAGAATCCCGCGCCGGGGCGATGGTCGAAAATCCTTTGTCCTGTGGGCGCCGTGGTAGATTGGCGCTTTGCAGGGGCCTCGGTTTTTTCAAGCTTTCTCTCATTCGATCGACCTGCCAGGAGGCGTTCCATGCTCCCGCTCCGAGTGCTCACCCGATTCGCCGCCCTCTCCATTGCCGCCGCCGTCTTCGTCGCGCCGGCGGTCGCTCAAGAGCTCACCTGTGCCGTCGTCGACATCCACCAGGTCGGGCCGGTCAAGCTGGCGCAGCTGCAGGCTCTGCCGCATACCGACTGGTGGGTCGAGGCGGATGACGAGCTGCTGCTGTGCGGTGGAGAGGGGCTGACCGCCGAGGCCTCCGCCACCGGCCGCCTGCTGCAGATCCACCGCCGGGTTCAGGCCGATCAGCTGTACCGGCTGCGCCGGGCCCACGACAAGGACTTCGGCCTTCCCGGGGTGCGGGCGCTGGTTCGCGGTGGCCGATTCGCGGTCATCGAGATGGGGGACGGGGTTGATCGCAAGACCCCTTGGCATGCCCTCCACTCGGCCTCCGAGGGCTCGCCGGGGCCGACCTCCGTCGGTGCGGCCCTCGAGCCCTTCGCGCCCAACATGGTGCTGGTGCGGCAGGCCGCCAACATGCATCGCCCAGCGCGCCGTGCCGTCGATCCAGCCGTCCAGGTGGTGGTCGATGAAGTCGATGGCCAGCGTTGGCAGAACACCAACAACGTCCTCTCCGGTTTTCATCGCCACACCCACGCGCCGGCGATCGATCAGGCACGGGATTGGCTGGCAGCGCAGTTCGGCGCCCTGCCGGGGCTGATCGTCACGACGCCGACCTTCGAGGTCGACTCGACGGCGGTGGAGAACGTCATCGCCACCCTGCCGGGCAGCGAGCGGCCGGACGAGTGGTGGATCGTCGGGGCGCACTACGACGCCCGCTCGGCGAGCATCTCGGACACGGTGACGCCGGCGCCGGGTGCCGAGGACAACGGCAGCGGCTGCTCCGGCGTCCTCGAGATGGCCCGCATCTTCACCAAGCATCGGCCCGAGGAGACGGTGATCTTCATGTGCTACGCCGGTGAGGAGCAGGGGCTCTTCGGCAGCGCCGCCCACGCCGAGGGCATCGTTCAGGCCGGTGATGCGAGCAAGGTTCAGGGCATGTTCAACATGGACATGATCAGCTACTCGCCGGACAGCGACTTCGACGTCTTGCTGGGGTCACGCACGGCCTCCGGGAACCTCCCGGCGGACTTCATGGACGCGGCCGACGATTACGCCAACCTGCGGGTGGTGACGAGCACCTTCACCTGTTGCTCCGATCACGTGCCTTACCTCAACCGCAACCTGCCGGCGATCGCCATCTACTCGAACGATTGGTCGCAGTACCCGGATTACCACGAGACCACCGACGTGGCGGCCAACAACAATTCCGACCAGGCCGCCGAGGTGATCAAGGCCTACACCGCTCTGCTGGCGACCAAGACCAACGCTCGCCAGGCAGCGATTTTCGCGGATGGCTTCGAGAGCGGTGATCTCAACGCCTGGAGCGCCGCGGTCCAGTAGCGGTCGCGACGGAGAACCCTGCCGTGAATCAGCCGCAGCTCTACTTTCGCCAGCTCCTCGCCGGGCAGCAGGTGGCGACGGCCCATCCGGCCGCCGGTCAGATGCGCAACTTCATGTACCTGATCGGTGATCCGGGGAAACGTGAGGCGGTGGTGGTCGATCCCGCTTGGGACGTCGCCGGGCTGATCCGCTTGGCGGAGGCGGACGGTTACTCGATCACCGGGGCCTTGGTGACTCACTACCACCCGGACCATGTCGGCGGCGATCTCTTCGGCCTATCCATCGAGGGGCTGGCGACGTTGCTCGAATCCCACGCCGTTCCGATCTACGTCAACAAGCACGAGGCCGACGGCCTGCGCCGGGTGACCGACGTCTCGGCCTCGGATCTGCGCCAGGTGGACGATGGCGACACCCTGGCGTTGGGCGACTTCGAGCTGCGCTTTCTCCACACCCCCGGTCATACGCCCGGCAGTCAGTGCTTCCTGATCGGCGATCGCCTGGTCGCCGGCGACACCCTGTTCGTTCAGGGCTGCGGCCGGGTGGACCTGCCCGGCGGCGATCCCGACGCCATGTACCACACGCTGACCGGCAAGCTCGCCAAGCTACCGCCGAGCACGGTGCTGTTCCCGGGCCATCACTATGGCCCCACCCCGACGTCGACCATCGCCGACGAGCTCGAGCAGAACCACTACCTGCGCATTGCCAGCCTCGACGACTGGCGCCGCTTGATGGGGCGCTGATTCGCGGCCGAGGCGGTCCGCTTCTTTGCTCTACTTCGCCTACGGCTCCAACATGCTGAGCTTGCGGCTGCAGCGCCGGGTGGCCTCGGCGCGTCCCCTCGGCCGGGCTTTCCTGAGCGGCTATCGCCTGCGCTTCGACAAGCGAAGCTGGAGCGATGCTTCGGGTAAGGCCCGGCCGCAGGCCACCGGCCGCGGTCCGGATCGCCTTTGGGGGGTGGTTTTCGAGATGGCCGCCAGCGATTTCCCGGCTCTCGATCATGCCGAAGGGCTGGGCAAGGGCTACCGGCGAGCCGAGGTCCAGGTCGAGGACACGTCCGGAGCGGTGAGTCGGACCTTCCTCTATGAGGCGCAACGGTCCCATCTCGAGCCCGCCCTTTCGCCCTTCGTCTGGTATCGCGATCTGGTGCTGGCGGGGGCCCTCGAGCACGCTTTGCCGCGGCCCTACGTGCACCGCCTGGCGGCCGTCCCGGCGCAACCGGATCGCGATGCCGAGCGCTGCCGCCGCGGCCGCGAGATCTTGGCTGCCGCCGGCTGGCCGGAAGAAAAAATCAAGAAAATGATCTCGCAGGGGTAAGACTCTCGCGCCTCGTCGCATCCCACTCCATGACGGGCAATGAACAGGCCCGCGAGCGGCATCACAGGCGATGTCGCCGACAAAAACGAAATCAAACCTACTGGGATGTGACCCTCCGGGGTCGTGACAAGGAGATCGAAACCATGAGCCGCATCAACCCCATTCAGCCCGAGACCGCCTCCGCCGAAGCCCGTCAGATCCTCGATCAGGTGAAGGCCAAGATGGGCGGCGTGCCCAACATTCTGGGCACCATGGCCCAGGCTCCGGCGGTGGCTCAGGCCTACCTCGGTTTCAGTGGTGCCCTCGGTGAGGGCGCCCTCGACGCCAAGCTGCGCGAGCTCATCGCCCTGACCGTCGCCGAGGCCAACAACTGCGACTACTGCCTCGCCGCCCACTCGACCATCGGCAAGGGCGCCGGCCTGTCCCAGGACCAGATCCTCGCCGGCCGGCGAGCGCAGGCCGAGGGCAGCCGCGAACAGGCGGCGCTGAGCTTCGCGCGTCTGCTGGTCGAGAATCGCGGCCGGGTGACCGACGGCGAAGTCGACGGCCTGCGGGCCGCCGGCTTCAGCGACGGTGAGGTGCTCGAGATCGTCGCCAACGTCGCCTTGAATCTGTTTACCAACTACTTCAACCACGTCGCCGATCCGGCGGTCGACTTCCCGGTGGCGCCGCCCCTCGCGGCGGCCACTGCCTGAGGGCTCGACCTTCGGGAGCGCCCCACGGGCGCTCCCGAAGGTGGCATGATGTTCTCTCCATGGAGCGCGACGACGCCAGCTGGATCGATCACCTTGCCTCCCCTGGCAGCTCCCAGGACGCGGCCCTGCTCGACCTCCGCAAGATCCTGCGCCGCGGCCTCGACGGTGCCCTCGGGCGTCGCCTGTCGCAGCGCGAGGCCTTCATCGAGGATGTCGTCCAGGAGGCGTCGATGAAGGTCCTGGGCAGTCTGGAGACCTTTCAGGGGCGCAGTCGATTCACCACCTGGGCGGTGGCGATCGCGGTGCGACAGGCGATGGGCGAGCTGCGCCGCCGGCGCACCCGTGATCTCTCCTTCGAGTCCCTGGTGGAGGATCGAGAGCTCCGGCTCCCGGCGGAGGAGGGGAGCGAGTCGTCCGATGGCGACCTCGATCGCAGTAAAGTCCTCCAGGTTCTGCAGCGGGTGATCGACGATCGCCTCACCGCCAAGCAGCGCACCGTGTTGCGCGCCAAGCTCGAAGGGTTGGAGCAGAGCGAGATCGCGCGACGCCTGCCGGGGGTGAAGCGCAACGCCGTCTACAAGTTGGCCCATGACGCCCGCAAGAGCCTGAAGCGAGGTCTCCTCGAAGCCGGGATCTCGGAAGACACCATCCGCCACGCCTTCGATTTCTAGGAGATCGCCATGACCACCTTGACCGCGAGCCAAGTCGAAGACCTGATTCGGTCGATCTGCGATACCGCGGAGAACGAGCCCGACTGCGGGCAGTGCTGGCAGCAGGTCAGCGAGCTGGCCGAACGGGAGCTGGCGGGCCTGGGCGTGCCGGAGGCCCTGGTGACGGTGAAGAGCCACCTCGAGATCTGTGGCGAGTGTGGGGAAGAGTACGAGCTGTTGCTGAAGGCGCTCCAAACCCTCGCCGAGGCTTGATTCGTCGCGCTGAAAACGTCGGTCGGCGACCCGACCTTCCTGGCGGTGTGGTGGCCCTCCGCCATCGAATCGAAATCCAAAGAAAAAGTGCCCCCGGCCCAGAGGAGACCGGGCCGGAGGCGATCGTCGCTCCCGTCACGGGAGGTGTTCCGTTGTCGTCCGTCGTTTACGAGCTCGGGCTCGCGCCGCCGGTCCCGCGCTGACCACGCGGTGCTCCCCGCCGGCCGCCCCGCGGGCCGCGGCGGCGCGGGATCTCGGAGCCGGCGACGACGCCGTCGCCGTCCCGGTCGAGGCGATCGAACTGCTCAGCCGGCCCGTCGAACTCCTCGCGCGTCACATGGCGATCGCCATCGCCGTCGTGGCGGGCCAGGAAGCCGCCGCGAGATCGGTTGCCGAGCTCGGCCCGGCTGAGGAGATCATCGCCATCCTGGTCGAGACCCTCGAAGGCTTGCGGCGAGCCGCGAAACTCGTCCCTCGACAGGAGGCCGTCGCCGTCGGCGTCGAGATGGTCGAAGCTGGGCGGGCGACGCCGCAGCTCATCTGCCGAAAGAAAGCCGTCCTGGTCGGCGTCGAGGTGCTCGAAGGCGCCCTCGGGGCCGCGAAACTCGTAAGCGGAGAGCAGGCCGTCGCCGTCTTGGTCGAGTTGGGTGAGGTCGGGTCGCTGACCTCGGGGTGATGCCTCCGGTTGGGCGATCGAGGGGAAGGTGATGAACGCGAAGCAGGTCAGGCTGAGGAGGAGAGTTCTCGTCATGGGGTTCTCCACGGTTGGTGATGCCATGGAGTAGGGCAAGCCCTATGCCACTCGAGGTGAATTCAATAAGGCTATTCTTATCAATGTCTTAGGTCGACTGGCGACGGCCTCGGGAAGGCCGCCGTGCGAATCTCGCAGGGCCGATGGCTGCGGATTCCGCAGCTCCGGCGAACTCAGCCTGGACGGTAGCGCTTGAGCTTGTCGTACAGGGTACGCAGGCCGATACCGAGGGCCTCCGCCGCCAGGCGCCGGTTGTCGTCGTGAGCCGCCAGGGCGGCCTCGATCGCCTCGCGTTCGATTTCGGCCAAGGTTCGCGGAGGGCTCGGGTCGGGCGAGACCGCGGCGACCGGTTGCGAGCGCCAGAACAGATGAGCCGCCTCGAGGCGAGTACCGTCGGCCAGGATGGCGGCTCGCTCGAGGGAATTGGAAAGCTCGCGAATGTTGCCCGGCCAGGGGGCGCCGGTGAGGTGTTGGCGAACCTCCGGAGAGAGCTCGAGGCGGCCGCGACCGAGGCGGGCGGCAATCTGAGCGAGGAGATTTTCAGCCAGCGGCAGAATGTCCTGACGGCGTTGCCGCAGGGCCGGCAGCTCGACGGGAAAGACCGCCAGGCGATGGTAGAGATCCTCACGGAACTCGCCGCTGGCGATGCGGCTTTCGAGGTTGCGGTTGGTGGCCGCCACCCACCGCACATCGGCCGGCAGCTCGCGTTCGCCGCCGACCCGCTGGAAGCTGCGTTGCTCGAGAACCCGGAGCAGCTTGACCTGCAGCTCGGGCCGCATCTCGCCGATTTCGTCGAGAAAGAAAGTTCCTCCGGCGGCCAGCTCGAGGCGCCCCCGGCGAGCCTTGGTGGCGCCGGTGAAGGCGCCCTTTTCGTGGCCGAACAGCTCGCTTTCGAGCAGTTGCTCCGGGATTGCCCCGCAATTGACCGCGACGAAGGCCTCGTTGGCGCGTTCGCTCCAGCGATGGACGGAACGAGCCGCGATCTCTTTGCCGGTGCCGCTCTCGCCGGTCAGCAGCACCGTCGCCCGGGTCGCGGCGACCTTGCGCAGAGCTTCGCCGACCCGCTCCATGGTGGGGTCGCCATAGCTCAAAGGCGGCAGTTGCGGGGCTTCGCGGTCGGCCCGGGTGGCGAGAGTCTTGAGCTGGCGCCGCTCGAGGGCTCGGCCCGCCAGGAGGCGCAGCTCGAGGGGGCTTCCGATGGGTTTCTCGAGGTAGTCGAAGGCCCCCAGGCGCATCGCCTCGACGGCGGTTTCGATCGAGCCGTGGGCGGTGAGTAGCACGACCTCGAGCTCCGGCTGCTCGGCGCGGGCGATGCGCAACAGCTCCATGCCGTCCATCTCGGGCATCCGCAGGTCGGTGATCAGCAGGTCGAAGCTCTGGCGGCGCAGCAGGTCGAGGGCCTCCCGGCCGTGCTTCGCCTGGCGACAGCGGTGCCCGTCGTCCTCCAGCGCCTCGCTGAGAAACTCGCGCAGGCCGAGCTCGTCTTCGGCGATCAGGATGTGGCCCATGGCTTCCCTTTCGATGGCGGTTCGGCGGGGAGCAGGGCTTCGAAGACCGCTCCCCCTTCGCCGTGGTTGTGGGCTCTCAAGGTGCCACCGTGGAGCTCGACGATGCGTCGGGTGACGGCGAGTCCGAGTCCGGTGCCGCTGGCACGGGTAGTGAAAAAGGGCTCGAAGATGCGCTCCTCCTGGCCGGCCGGCAGGCCCGGGCCGTGGTCGCGAACGGCCAAGCGGAGGTGACCGTCGGCGACCTCGGCGGTGGCCTCCACGGGGGCGTCGTCGGCGGTCTGCAGGGCGTTGCGCAGGAGATTGGTCACCACCTGGCGCCAGCGCACCGGATCGAGGGGCCAGGCCGCCGGGCTGCGCTCGGCGTCGATCGCGATGCGCTCGCCGTCGAGGCCGCCGGCGACTTCCCGCAGCAGGGCGGCCGGGTCGACCGGCCGTCGCTCGAGGGGGCCGCTCTTCGAGAACGCCAAGAGATTGGTTGACAGCGACTCCAGGCGGGTAGCTTCGAGAACCACTCGGTCGGCCTTGGCCCGCTCGCGACTGCCGGCCGCCAGGCGCTCGGCGAGGAGCTGGGCATGGCCTTTGAGGGAGGCCAGCGGATTGCGGATCTCGTGCGCCAGGACCGCCGACATCTCGCCCAGGGTGCTGAGCCGTTTCTCATGCTGTCGCCGCCGCTCCTCGGCCTCCCGTCGCAGGGACAGGCGCCAGAAGACCAGCGCTGCGGCCATCAGGGCGATGGCCGCCAGCCAGCTCGACGCCAGCGCCCGTTGGGCGCGAGCCACCAGCCCAGCGGTCACCACCGGTACGAACTCGAGGACCAGCCGCGGCGAGCGCTCGCGCCGGCCGCGGGGAGGTGGGCCGGAAAAGGACGAGCTCGGGGTCGTCGGTCGGTCGTCGATCTCCGGTCCGGGAGCGCTATACCGTCGTGGCGGCTGAGGGGGCGACGATTCTTGCCGCGCCGGAAAACGGTTGCGCCGCGGTGGACCGCCATCGACCGGAGCGATGACTCGCAGCACCACACGACCATCCTCCGGTGCCCGAAGGCGGCTGACTTTGCGCGCGCTACGGGAGAAGTCCACTGCCATTCGGGTGCCGGCTTCGGCGACCACGCGGTCGTTCGGCCGCAGGATCCCGAGGTAGGTCAGGCCGCGACCCTCGTTGCGCTCCAGAAAAGTCTCCAGGAGCGTGCTGCTGGGCGGTCCGGCAGAGCTGCGGAGCAGATCGAGGGCCGAGCGCAGCAGTGCCTCGGCCTCGCCGCCGTCGAGGGTCTCGCGGGCTTCTTGAACGCTGCGCAGATTGGACCAGGAGGTGATCACCAGGGCGGCTCCCATCACGAAGGTGGTGGCGAGCAGGGTCCAGCGGCCTTGGAAGTGCTGACGGATTTTCACTTCGACTCATCTTCTCACTGTGGGTTCGCGGACGAGTAGAGCAAGGTTCCTGCCAACGGGGCTCGCTGCCGAAGGCCGGTGTGTAGCCCTTCGCGGGAGCGCCGAGGCTGCGATTTCTGCAGCGGCGAGCGTGCGAGAACTGCATCCTGAGGCCGCCGGCGAGAGAGTCTGGCGGCACCGTTCGGCCGTCGGGAGGCGCCAGCTTGGCGGCTGTTTTTGGGGCCTCGAGCGTCAGACGAGGGGACGAGGCCGGGGGCTGGCATTGCGTCTGCTCTACCTCTGGGTGATCGTGGAATCAACCACGGTCGCTGAAATCCGGGAGGTCACCATGGCTCCTATGAAAGATCCCCGACGAGTGACCGGTTTCTTTGCTCGCTCCCTGCCGGTGTGGTGGATTCTGTTCGCCCTGGCAGTCAGCTCGCTGGCCTGGCCAGCCTTGGCCCAGCTCATGCTTCGTCGTCACACCGCGGCGAGCTCGAACGGTCTCGAGCTGTTGCCGGCCTCGATGTTGCCGAAGACCGCCAATCAGGTTTCCGAATCCTCGGGAGCGCGCTGGCGGACGATTCGCGCCAACGGGGTGCCGGACCATGCCGTTGGTACGTTTCCGAACGCCGGCAACCCGAATCGCCTGAGCGCCCAGAGCTATCGCTTTCGAGTGCCCATGGAACCGCGACTGGCTGCCGACGTGACGCCGCTGAGCGGGCCGACGAGCTTCGGTGTGGCGGTCAATGGCGTGCCCTTCGACCCCGGCGCCGCCGAGTTCTTTCTCGGTGATCGCAGCAGCGGTTGGCAGTACGAAGCGCTGGCCGGCGCCGTGCCCCTCGGCATCGACGCCAATCACGCTCACGTCCAGCCCACCGGGGCATACCACTACCACGGCCTGCCGACGGGGCTGCTCGATGAGCTCGACTTCGTTCCGGGCCGCCACTCGCCGCTGGTTGGCTGGGCCGCCGACGGCTTTCCCATCTACGCCCTCTACGGTCGCCTCGATGGGGAATCGGGAGTGCGCGAGCTGCTCCCGAGCTATCGCCTGCGGCAGGGCCAGCGGCCCGCCGGCGAGGGCCAGCCGGGAGGGGTCTTCGATGGCACCTTCGTGGCCGACTACGAATACGTGGACGGCGCCGGCGATCTCGACGAGTGCAACGGCCTGTGGACGGTGACGCCGGAGTTTCCAGACGGCACCTACGCCTACTTCCTGACCGCCGACTGGCCGGTGGTGCCGCGCTGCTTCCGGGGCACGCCGTCGCCGGACTTTCGCAAGGCCAGGGGGCTCGGGCACCAAGGCCGCCGCACCGGGCGCGGCTGATCCGGAGAACACCCTCAGCCGGCCCAGCGGCGGCACCACTCGACCATCGCCACCGCCGAGGCGGAGCCGGCGTTGATCGAGCGGGTCGAGCCGAACTGGGGAATCGACAACACGCTGCTGACCAGCTCGCGAGCCCCGGCCGACAGGCCGGGGCCTTCGCGGCCGAAGAGCAAGACGCAGCGCTGCGGAATCTCCGCCTGGTGGATCGGCCGCGAGCCGGGCAGGTTGTCGATGCCGAGCACCGGTAGATCTCGTTCGCGGCACCAGCCGGCGAAATCTTCCAGCGTCGGGTGCTTGAGGACGTGCTGGTAGACCTCCGTCATCATCGCCCCACGGCGATTCCAGCGCCGTCGTCCGATGATGTGGACGGCCTCGGCCAAGAATGCGTTGGCATTGCGCACCACGGTGCCGATGTTGGGATCGTGGAGCCAGTTCTCGATGGCGACGTGAAAACCGTGGCGGCGACGATCGAGATCGGCGACGATCGCCTCCACCTTCCAATAGCGGTAGTTGTCGGTGACGTTGCGCCGGTCGCCGGTGGCGAGCAACGCGGGATCGAGGCGGTCGTCGTCGGGCCACGGGCGAGGGTGGGGGCCGACCCCGACCTCGTCCCGATCCGATGCGTCGCCGGGCAGTGACGGTTGTTTCACCGCTGCAGCATAGCGGTTCTTTGTCGCTATACTCGGAGAGCTATGGCCGATTCGAAAATTCTCTCCGCCCTTTTGGTCCTCTCTTCCTTCGCCTTTGCCGGACTCGCCGGAGCGGGGGCTCCCACCATCGAAGAGCAACTCGTCGAGGCGATCAACCAGGAACGCTGGATCAATGGCCAGCTGCCGCCCTTCAAGGGTCACAACCAGCTGGCGACGGCGGCCGAGAATCACTCGGTGGCGATGGCCAACCGCAACTTCTTCGGCCACTGCGACCTCGACACCCTGTCGAGCGCCGGTAGCCGAGCGGCGACGGCGGGCTACACCGGTGGCTCGATCGCCGAGAACCTCGCCGCCGGCCAGGGCACCGTGGCGGGGGTGGTGGCCGGGTGGATGGCGAGTTCTGGCCATCGCAACAACATCCTTTCCAATCGGCGGGATACCGGCACCGGGTTCTTCTTCCAGGCCGGCGATCAGAACAACGTGCGGGTGGATCTCGATGGCGATTGCGCTACCGACCAGATCTCCGGTCCCTTTGGCGAGTATTGGACCCAGGTCTTCGGCACCCGTTCTTCCGTCTACCCGGTGGTGATCGACCGCGAGGCCTGGTCGACGGACAGCCGCAACGTCGAGCTCTACCTCTACGGCACCGGCTGGGCGGCGGAGATGCGGCTGCGCAACGAGAGCGGTGCTTTCGGCAACTGGATGTCCTTCAGCACCATTCTTCCGTGGCAGCTCTCCGCCGGTGGCGGACTGAAAGAGGTCTTCGTCGAGCTGCGCAACGGCGCCGGGACGGTGCGCACGGCGAGCGACACGATCCGCTTCGAGGGCGGCGTCAGCCTGTTCGAGGACGGCTTCGAGTCCGGCAACACCTCCGCCTGGACGACCACCGTCCAGTAGCCCCCTAATCGCGGCGCTCTTCGAGGCGCTCGAGGACCGGGCTCTTGGGCTTGAGCTCGTCCGCGAAGCGCACTTCGATGGCGTAGTCACCGCCGTCCCCGAAGGCCTCGACCAACCAATTGCGAACGAAGTTCTCGAGCTCTCGCCGGCCGACCTCTCGCACCAGCGGCAGTTGCTGGCGGGCGCGGCGGCGGGCGAGATTGCCGAGGCTGGCCTTGAGCTGCTCGAGGGCGGGCGCCTCGTCGCGGATCAGGCTCGAGGTGCGAACCCGGTAGTCGAGGCGGCTGGCGTCGATGGCGGGCTCGTTGTGCTCGATGGGCGGCGCCAGCACCTGCAGGGTGTCGTCGCTGAGCTCGAAGCTCCACTCGCCGGCGAAGTCGACGAAGTAGGTGTACTCCACCGGAGCGGTGGCCTCGACGACGATCTCCGGGAGCTCGATCTCGCCCCAGAACACGGCGGCGCGATCCCTCAAATCGAAGGTTTCCTGCTGTTTGAGGGTGGCGAACTGTAGGCGGGAGGTGCCTTCGAGGGAGGTGGTGTAGCCGCGAAAGGAAGTCTCGAAGGAGCCCTGCCGGAAGGCGGCCGCCACGGAGCGCAGCTCGCCGAGCACCTCGCGGCCGGCCTCCAGCGCTTTGCCGGGCAAGCTGAGGGTGGTGCGGTAGAGGTAGAGGGCCCCACCCACCAGCAGGGCGACGATCACCATGCTGGCGACGGCCCAGGGCCAGGAACTGCGATGGCGGCGCGGTGAAGACTTCACGATGGGGGGATGGTAACCCAGCGGCGTCGGTGGCTGCGGCCCCGTCGCCGTGCCCCGCGTTGGGGCGCCCATGGCATGACTGGCGGTGTTACGCTCCCCGGCCATGAACGGCGAAACGCCCCATCCCGCCTTTCGACCGGTCCCCCGCACGGGAGTGATCTACGTCACTCACCAGGCCCAGGAGCGCGGCTTCCGGGCCGGCGATCCGAGCTGGAGCAATCTCGGCCAGGGGCAGCCCGAAACCGGCCATCTGGAGGGTGCCCCCGAGCGCGTCGAGGCGGTGGCGATCGATCCGCGCGATCGCGACTACGCTCCCGTACCGGGTCTGTGGGAGCTGCGGCAGGCGGTGGCGGAGCTCTACAACCGGCTCTACCGGCGCGGCATGGCGTCGCAATACAGTGCCGAGAACGTCGCCATCTCGGGCGGTGGCAGGGCCTCCTTGACGCGCGCCGTGGCGGCCCTGGGAAGGGTCAATCTGGGACATTTCCTGCCCGACTACACGGCCTACGAAGAGCTGCTGGACATCTTTCGCCGGGTGACCGCGATCCCGATCCTCCTCGGGCGCGAGCGGGCCTACGAGTTCAGCGCCTCGGACCTGCGGCGGGAAGTTTCGGGACGAGGGTTGTCGGCATTGCTGATGTCGAATCCCTCGAACCCGATGGGCAAGCTGGTCAGCGGTCCCGATCTCGACCGCTGGCTGGAAATCTGCCGTGAGCTCGACTGCACGCTGCTGTGCGACGAGTTCTACTCCCACTTCGTTTGGCGCGCCGATGGCGAGGAGCCGCTGCCGGTGGTGAGCGCGGCGCGCTACGTCGAGGATGTCGATCGCGATCCGGTGGTGATCTTCGATGGCTTGACCAAGAACTGGCGCTATCCGGGCTGGCGGGTGACCTGGGCCCTGGCGCCGCGGCGGGTGGTCGAGGCGATGGAGAGCGCCGGCTCCTTTCTCGATGGCGGCGGCTCGTGCCCATTGCAGCGCGCCGCCGCCGAGCTGCTCTCACCGCGAGCGGTGCTGGCAGAGACCGAAGCGATTCGCCGAACCTTCCTCCCCAAGCGCGAGCTGATGCTGCGCCGAGTGCGCGAGATGGGCATGGGAGTCGATCGTGAGCCCGACGGTACGTTCTACGCCTTCGTGTCCCTCGACGCCCTGCCGGAGCCGCTGCGCGATGGCCTGGCTTTCTTTCGAGCCGCCCTCGAGCGGCAGGTGATCTGCGTCCCCGGGGTCTTCTTCGATATCAACCCCGGGCGCCGTCGCTCTCAGCGCCTGTCGCGTTTTCGGCGCCACGTGCGCCTTTCCTTCGGGCCGCCAAGGGAAGAGGTCGAGCGCGGCCTCGACCGCCTCGAGGCGATGATCCGCGACGCCTCCTAGAGCGCTAGCAGACTGCTGAAGAAGTTCAGGTTCGAGGACTTTCTGCCCACGTGGGACCCCGAGCCCAGCGGGCGAGGCGGCGCCTTCGGCGCCGAGGACGGGGCCGCCCTGGATTGGGGTGAAGGCGCGCGACATGCGCGAAGCCGGGCCGCGTAGGCCTGAGGAGGGCGCCAATCAGCCCCCCTGGCCGGGTGCCCCTGAAATTGACAGCAGGCGCTGAAGAAGTTCAGGTTCGAGGACTTCCTGCCCGCGTGGGACCCCGAGCCCATCGGGCGAGGCGGCGCCTTCGGCGCCGAGGACGGGGCCGCCCGGGATTGGGGTGAAGGCGCGCGACATGCGCGAAGTCGGGCCGCGTAGGCCTGAGGGGGGCGCCTTTTAGCCCCCCTGAAATAAACAGCAGAGCTGGCTAAACCTTTTCACCGGCTGGTTGGACTTGCGCATTGCAAGGTCCGTGAAGAAGCGCTGCTTCGAAAGGCCTTGAATGGCTCCGGTGGTCGGAGCCCCCGGCCGTCCTTCGGACGGCTTCACATCAGTGCGAGGAGAAGCCCGTGAAGAACACCCTGATCGTCCTGCTTGCCGTGATTCTCGCCGCTGGCATCGCGTTGTCCCTCACCGCCGGCGAGGTTGCTCCCACGGTCGCGAAGGAGTCCGTCGAAGTCGACGAGGTGGTCGACCTCGAGGCCCTGTTCGCCGACCTCGAAGCGGTCGCCAGCGGCGTCGGCGACTCGACCAGCTTCATGTGCATCGAGGGCATTCCCTGCGAAGAGGACTTCGAGTGCGGCGCCAATGGCTGCTGCCTGGGGCGCGAGTGCCACTGCGACTGACCTGATTCGACCCTGCGCTGCGGGTTCCAGAGTGGCCGCGATGGCGTGTCGTCGTCGGCACCGGGTGCAAGCTCGCAGCGCAGGGGCCCCGGAGGGCCTGGGTCCCCCTGGCTCTCCGGGGCGTTTCGCCGTTGCCGGCGAGGTTTGCGGAGGATGATAATTTGCCGTCGTGAACGTCCTCTCGCCGCGGCTCGCTTCCTTTTCCCGAACCCTCGCGGCGGCAGTGACGACGGCGGTCGGTCCATGAAGCTCGGCATCCTGACCCGCAATCCCCACTGCTACAGCACTCGGCGCTTGGTGCAGGCGGCGCGGGCGCGCCGCCACGAGGTGCAACTACTCGATGTCCTCAAGCTGTCCATCTCGCTTGCCGAGGGCAAGCCGGACCTGCTGCTGCGCGGCGACTCCTTGGGGGATCTCGATGCCGTCATTCCGCGCATCGGAGCCTCCGTCACCTTCGTCGGCACGGCGGTGGTGCGGCAGCTCGAGCAGATGGGGGTCTACACCGCCAATCCCTCCCTCGGCATCTCGCGCTCGCGCGACAAGCTGCGCTCTCATCAGATCCTGAGCCGTCATCAGATCGGAATTCCGCGCACCGAGTTCGTTCACCGCGGGCGCGACATCCTGCCGGCCATCGAGCGCCTGGGTGGCGCACCGGTGGTGATCAAGCTGCTCGAAGGCACTCAGGGGGTGGGGGTGATCCTGGCCGAGACTCTGGAGGTCGCCCGGGCGATCATCGAGACGCTGCAGAGCAACGATCAGAAAGTCCTGATCCAGAAGTTCGTCGCCGAGAGTCGCGGGCGCGACGTGCGCGCTCTGGTGGTGGGGGACCGGGTGGTGGCGGCGATGCGCCGCTATGCCGCCGGCAGCGAGTTTCGGTCCAACCTGCACCGCGGCGGCAGTGCCGTCGCCATCGATCTCGACGAGGAGTACGCCGAGACCGCCGTGCGCGCTGCTCAGATCCTCGGCCTGCGGGTTGCCGGCGTCGACATGCTGGAGAGCGCCGACGGACCGCAGGTCGCCGAGGTCAACTCGTCTCCCGGCCTCCAGGGCATCGAGGTGACCTCGCGGATCGACGTCGCCGGCGCCATCCTCGAGTACGTCAGCGATCAGGTGCAGTTCCCGGATCTCGATATTCGCCAGCGGCTGACCGGAAGCCCCGGCTACGGCGTGGCCGAGCTGCCGGTGGCGGAAACCTCGCCCTTGGTGGGGCAGACCCTCGGCGACATCGGCTTGCGCGGTGCCGAGGTGACGGCCCTCACCGTCCAGCGTGGCAAGCGCCTGCTGGCTAACCCGGCGGACGACTTGGCGGTGGCCGCCGGAGATCGCATTCTCTGCTTCGGCCGTCTCGAGTCGATTCGGGCAATCCTGCCGCAGGCGGCTCCCGGGCCGCTGCAACCGCTCGCCGACCTGCCGCCGATGGACCATGAGGAGGAGCTCGAGTGAAGCGCCGACCCCTGGTGATCGCCGGCGAAAAGGTCGCCCTCGGCGAGCGCCGTGAGATCGAGTTGCCGGTGAGCGAGAGCTACAGCGGCGGCGATGTCCGGGTGCCGCTGCGGGTCGAGCGCGCCGAGCGGCCGGGGCCGACGGTGCTGGTGCTGGCGGCGATTCACGGTGACGAGCTCAACGGTACCGGCGTGGTGCGGCGATTGCTGATCGATCCGCCCTTCGAGCTCGAGGCCGGAAGCCTGATCCTGGTGCCGGTGGTCAATATCCTCGGCTTCGAGCGCCTGTCCCGCTACTTGCCGGACCGGCGCGATCTCAACCGCAGCTTTCCGGGATCGAAGTCCGGCAGCCTGGCGCGGCGGCTGGCGCGCCGCATCTTCGACCAGCTGGTGACGAAGAGCGACTACGCCCTCGACTTCCACACCGCGGCGGTGCGACGCACCAACTTCCCGAACGTGCGCGCCGACCTCGGTCAGGAGGAAGTGCGCCGGCTCGCCCGCGCCTTCGGCTGGCCCCTGGTGGTCGACCATCCGGGGCCCAAAGGCTCGTTGCGCCAGGCGGCCAGTGCACAGGGCTGTCCGACCATCTCGCTGGAGGCCGGCGAGGTGTGGAAGATCGAGGCCGGGGTGGTGGAGATCGGCGTGCGCGGCGTGCGCAACGTGCTGATCGATCTCGGCATGGTCGAGGGCCAGCGCCATGAGCCCGCCTACCGCGCCGAGACCACCGGCACCGCCTGGCTGCGCTCCGATGCCGGCGGCTTGCTGACCTTTCACGTCGCGCCCGGCGACGTCGTCGAGGCCGGCCAGCCGGTGGCCGCGGTGACCGACCTGATCGGGCGCGAGAAGTGGACCCTGAGCGCGGCTCGCGAGGGAGTCGTCCTGGGGCTCACCACCCTGCCGGCGGTCAAGCCCGGCGATCCGGTGTGCCACCTGGCCTACCCCCGCGATGGCATCGCGCCGATTCGACAATCCCTCGCCGGCCTCGAGGCCGACAGTCTGCACGAGCGACTGCGGGACGATCTCTCGGCCGGGGTCGCGGTCACCGTTCCGGACCCTGCTTGAGGCTACTTCTTTGCCGCCAGCTCCACCATCATGGCGGTGTACATCTCGAGGTTGAGGCGCAGCTGGTCTCGGGTGATGAACTCGTGCTCGGTGTGACCGGTGTAGGCCTTGCCGGGCATCGCCGGGCCGAAGTTGACGCCATTGGGGAGCAGGCGGGCATGGGTACCGCCGCCGATCGATAGCGGTTTCGGGTCTTGCTGGCCGGTATAGCTCTCGAAGATCGCCAGCAGGGTGTCCACCTGCGGGGCGCCTTCCGGAAAGTAGGGCTCACCGATCGAGGTCTCGATGGCGACCGGGATGGAGCTCTCCTCGCTCCAGGCCGCCACCGCCTGACGAACGCTGCGGTCGACTTCTTCATTGCTGCGTCCCACCGGGCGACGGATGTTGATGCCGAGGGTGGTCTGGTCATCGCGCTGCTCGAGGGTGGTCAGGGAGAGGGTCAGGGGACCCATGAACTCGTCACCGTAGGCGACGTCGCCGAAGTTCTCGGCTTCATTCCCCAAGCCGACGAGATCGTTGATCAGCCGGACGGTGCGTGCCGCCTGAGTTTCCGGCCAGGGAATGCCACCGAGGAGGGCGGCCAGATGGGTGATGGCGTTGACACCGTTCTCTGGAGTCGAGGAATGGGCCGCCTTGCCGCGGGCGATGATCTCGAGCTTGCCGGCGCTACCCTTGAGCTGGAACTCGACCTCTTTGCGGGTGCGCGCCCGGTCACCCAGGACGCCGACCAGGGCGGGTGCCGGATCGGCGATCACGGCGCGGGCGTCGGCCGGGATCTGCGACAGAAAGGCGCCGCCCTCGATGCTGAGCAGGCGCGGACCGCTGACCGCCACGGCGACCTCCGGCGGCGCCGCCGTCAGGTGCACCGAGCTCCAGCCCTTCTCGGCCACCACCACCGGATAGGCCGAGTCGATGACGACGTTGATTGCCGGCGGCTGCCAGGTCTCGAGCAGCTTCTGGAAGGGCGTCCAATCGGACTCCTCGGTATAGGCGATGACCAGCTCGACGCGCTTGGCGAGGGGAATCTCGAGATCCTTCAGAGTCTTGAGCGAATAGAGGGCGGTGGCGATCGGCCCCTTGTCGTCCTCGGCACCGCGGGCGATCAAGCGTCCCGGCTCGCTCTCGCGGTCGAGCACGAAGGGGCTCTTGGCCCACTTCGACGGGTCCGCCGGCTGGATGTCGCCGTGGGTCACGATGCCGATGCGATCGGCCGGCCCTTGGCCTTCTCCGAGGGCGATCACGACGGCGGCTCCGAGGTCCTGGAACTCGAGCCCGAGGGCCTTGGCCCGGGCCGCCAGGAACTCGGTCATGGCGTGGAACTCGGGATTGTCGGTGTTGGCCTGGTCCGGCGTCTTGAAGGTCTTGAAGGTCACCAGCTCGGCGAGCGTGTCCTCGACCGCTTGGGAGTAGTTCTGGCGCGCGTGATCGGAAGCCTTGCGGGCGCTGGCCGAGGGAACTTCGGCAGCGACCAGGGTCGCGGCAAGGAGACAGAGCAGGAAGATGAGGAGACTCTTGGGTGACATCGCGGTCCTCGCTAGGGATTGGGGGAGAGAGCCGGATTGTGGAAGTCGTCCGGCCCGATCGCCCTAGTCTACGCCGACTTGCCTCCAGGGTTGCCTTGGAGGATAGGATTCGCCCGGGAGGAAGCGATCATGGAGCGATCAGAAGCCTGGGAAACGGTTCAGGAGCACGTCGCCGACGGCGGCCTGCGGCGCCACATGGTGGCGGTGGAGGCGGCAATGCGGTTCTACGCCGAGAAGCTGGGAGGCGATCCGGAAGCCTGGGGACTGGCCGGCTTGCTGCACGACTTCGACTGGGAGATCCACCCGTCTCTAGAACGCCATCCGGCCGATGGGGCGCCGATTCTGCGCCAGCGCGGCTGTCCTGAAGAGGTGGTGCAGGCGATCCTCTCGCACAACACCGAGGGCACTGGCGTTGAGCGCCAGAAAGCGATGGATTTCGCCCTCTTGGCGAGCGACGAGATCACCGGTTTGATCATCGCCGCGGTTCTGGTGCGGCCCCACAAGGACGTTCGCCAGCTCAAGGTCAAGTCGGTGAAGAAGTCCTGGAAGGAAAAGAGCTTCGCCGCCGGCGTCGACCGCGAGCACGTGCGTCAGGCGACGGAGGACTTCAGCTCCGCCTGCTTCGACGGCAAGCTCGAGCTCTGGGAGCACGTCGGCAATGTGCTGACGGCGATGCAGGGGGCCGCCGAGCTGCTCGCGCTCGACGGCCGGGATGCGGCGGGCTGAGGGCGTTCAGCCCTTTTACTTGCTCTTTCCGGTGCCGTCGCCGGGGCGGTCGATCTCGAAGCTGATGCCGGCGCGGGCGCTGAACTCCTCATCGACTTCGCCGCGAAACTCCGGGTCGCTTGCCCAGACGATGCTGGCTTTGGCTGTCCACTCGGCAGAGAGTTTTTGACGAAGGGTGGCGGTCACCACCCAGCGATCATTGATCTCGGGATTGTCCGAGATGTCTTCGTAGCGCCCCTCGAGATCGAAGCGGGGTTGCCATTCGGCATTGTTCGATAGGAGCAGCTTGCAACCATAAGTAAGGGCCGCCGTTAGTTTCTCAGCGGCTGGACTCGAGAAGTCGATTTCGCGCTCATCGTCGACGAAACGGAATTCCTCGATGTCCTCGTACGAGGCAGTGAGCTTGAAGCGGTGGCCGCGCTCGACCCGATCCGGCCGTTTCAGGAAGTCGAGGCAGTCAGCGCTCTCGATCGATGATCCGCAGGCCCGCTCCAGAGAATTGAGATTGGCGAGGCCGATCTCCCAGTTGAGCTGGAGACCCCAGGCGGAAGGGCCGGCGCCATCGGCCCGCAGGTCGTAGCTCGCCGACAAGTAGCGCTGCGGCTGGTTGCTCAGCATGTCCTCGGCCTTTCCGAGGGTTGTGGCGATCAGCCGCTCGGTGGTATCGAGCTCTTGGACCATGGCAACGAAGGCTGCATTGAATTCGTCGGCCCGCTCAGGGATGTCCTCGGGTGTGAGTCTCATGGAAAGGTCACCTGTGAACAAGCTGGCGAAGTTTCGGCGCTTCGTGCCGACCTCCTCCAAGGTTCCCTCGATGACTCGGTCGAAGATCCCGTCGAGAGTGTCTTTGCGACGCTTCTCGAGGGCACTTTCGAAGCGTCCGACCTTGCCCTTCTTCTGGCTCACGAAGTTGTAGGTCAGCTCGAATCGTGCGTCGTCGAAGTCACCGATGTCCTTCGCCAGAGCCGCGACGAGATCGTCTCGTCCGTCCTCCGGCAGAGTCATGGCGAGCGGTCCCCAGACCTCTCCTTCCCGCAGGTTCCCGCTGAACGAAAACGGTGACGTTTCACCGAAGTTGTAGGCAAAGGACAGGCCACCCATCGAATCATCAATGTTTTCGAAGCCGAGATCGGCGAGGAACCGCGGCAGGAACGATCGCAGCGAGCTGGCGTCGCCCAAGCCGGTGGGTAGGTCGGCGTTTTCTTCGTCGTTGTCGTTCTTGAGAGCCTGCTCGGCGCCATTGAGCTCTTTCTCCAGGGCGGCGAGCTGCTGGTCGAGACAGCCGAGATAGGAGACGTCGGGGGAGCAGGGGTAGTCGGTGCCATCCTCTGCCGCCAGCGGCATGACGCAGCCCATCGCCAAGACGAAGGAGGTCAGAACCCGCGCCATCAGACTTCGTCCTCGGTGAACAAGAACATGCCGCGCAGGAAGCGGTCGCCGGCACTGCCCTCGATGGTCCAGGTGTACTCGCAGCGCCTCGCGCCGCCGGGGAGGATGGTCTGGGTGTGGAGGACGGCGGTGGCATCTTGCTCGAAGCGAAAACGCACTTCGGCGATGAAGTTGCACGGTGCCTCGAGCTCGACCGCGCCCTGGCGGTCGCTGCCATCGGGCCGATAGATGCGCTCGTGGCGCAGGCGCTGGTCGCCGTGGTCGTGATCGCCGTGGAGAATCTGGGCGTTGGCGCGGAATGCGCCGTCTGGGCCGGTGACCCAGATCTCGAAACGGGAGCCGTCGGGGAGGTCCCGACACTCTTCGAAGCGGTGGCTGGCCTCGGGCATCGTACGTACTCCTTCCTCATAGTGGTTCCTGAAATACGACTGAATCCACTGAGGACGACGGACCGTGCCGGCGAGTTTTCTGCGCTGGCGCCCGCCGAGGGCTGGCGCGGCACCTGGGCTCAATCCCAGGACATTGGCTCGGCGAGCCGCGGCAGGGTGGAGCTGCGCTGATGCTCGAAGATCAGTGCCGTCTCGATGTGGGCGACTTCCGAGCGGGTGGTGAAGGCGTCGAGGGCGAGGTCCCGCAGGTGGTCCGGGTCGCGCACCGCGACGTGGACCAGGAAGTCGTTGGCGCCGGTGAGGTGGTAGACGGCGACGACCTCCGCCAGGGCGAGGGCGTGGCGCCGGAAGCTGCCCACCAGATCCCGTGAGTGGCGCTGCAGGCGGACCGCGATCATCGCCTGCAGTCCGATCCCGAGGGCTTGCGGCGAGACCTCGGCGTGGAATCCCCGCAGGGCACCCTCCCGCTGTAGGCGGCGGACGCGCTCGAGACAGGTCGACGGCGCCAGCCCGACCCGCGCGGCCAGCTCCTTGTTGGTCATCCGTGCATTCTTCTGCAAGGCGGCGAGAAGCTCGAAGTCGATTCTGTCGAGACTGTGCATGGTATCGAATATCGAATTAAATTCGTTGGATCATCTTCTAGGTCGAACTACATTCTATCTTGGAGGTGCCATGAGAGAGAAAAAGCGCTTCCCCTCGTCTCGTTCCGCCTGGAGCCTCGCGACCGAAGCCGTCCACGCCGGTCGCAGCGACTTCGCTGCGCTCGGGGTGCATGCCCCGCCCCTCGACCTGTCCTCGACCTACCCGGTGGCGGACCTCGCCTCCGGAACCGCCAGCCTCGACTCTTTGGTCGCCGGCGGCGGACCCTGCGGTAGCTCCGTCTACTCGCGACTCCACAATCCCACCGTGGCGCGCTTCGAAGACGCCCTGGCGAGATTGGAAGGCGCCGAGGCGGCGGTGGCCTTCGCTTCCGGCATGGCGGCTCTGACGGCCTGCCTGATGTCCGTGACCGGTGGCGACGGCGGCGGTGATCGGCGTCATGTGGTGGCCTGTCGACCGCTCTATGGCGGCAGTGATCACCTGCTGAGCAGCGGGATGCTCGGCCTCGAGGTCACCTGGGCGGAGCCCGATCAGGTGGCCGAGGCGCTGCGCCCGGAGACCGCGTTGGTCCTGATCGAGACCCCCGCCAATCCCACCCTCGAGCTGATCGACATCGCCGCGGTGGTGCGCCAGGCCGGCGAGGTGCCGGTGCTGGTGGATTCGACCTTCGCCACACCGGTGTTGCAGCGCCCTCTCGAGCTGGGAGCCCGCTGGGTTCTGCACAGCGCCACCAAGTTTCTCGGCGGCCATGGCGACGTGCTCGCCGGCGCGGTGGCGACGGACGATGCCGGGGCCGCCGCGCTGCGCCAGGTTCGTCTGGTCACCGGCGGCGTGCTGCATCCGCTGGCCGCCTATCTGCTCCATCGTGGGCTGCAGACGCTGCCCTTGCGAGTGCGGGCCGCGCAGCAGGGAGCGCAGCTCTTGGCCGAGCGCCTGGCGGCCCATCCGGCGGTGGAGCGGGTCTGGTATCCGGGTTTGCCGGGTGGTGATCCCGCGGCTCTGGTGGGACGGCAGATGGCCGGCCCGGGGGCGATCTTCTCGTTCGCCCCGCGCGGAGGCTTTGCGGCGGCGGCCCGCCTGATGTCCGATCTCGAGCTGATGACGCCGGCGGTCAGCCTGGGCTCGACGGACACCTTGATTCAGCACCCGGCGGCTTTGACCCATCGCGTCGTGGCGGAAGAAGCGCGGCGTCGGGCCGGCATCCTGCCGGCGATGCTGCGCGTCTCCGTCGGCTTGGAGTCGCCGGAAGACCTGTGGCGAGACCTTGAAGTAGGGCTCGCCGCCGGCCGCTCGGCTACCGATCGCGTGGCGTAGGGCGGAGGGGTCGCGAAGGCTGGCTTCTCGGGCCGACGCGAGATAGCCTTCGCGGCCATGCGCCGCCGCCAACCGCCGGTCCCGACCCACAAGCTGCCCCGTGGCGATCGCCGCGGCATGGAGTTCGTCATGCGGCTGGCGCGGGCGCTGCACGTCTACGGCAGCCCGGCCCACATTCTCGAGGGGGCCCTCGAGCGAATTGCACAGCGCCTCGGGATCGAGGCGCAGTTCTTCGCCACGCCGACCTCCGTCTACGCCGCCTTCGGCTCCGGTCCGGAGCAGCGGCTGGTGCTCGAGCGCCTCGAGCCGGGGCGGGTCAATCTGGAGAAGCTGTCGCTCCTCGACGAGCTCCTCGACGGCGTGCTGGCGGGACGGGTGCCGATCGCGGAGCTGTCTTCACGGTTGCGGCGTATCGTCGAGCGGCCGCGGCGCTACGGTGGCCTGGTCACCGCCCTGGGCTACGCCGCCGCCTCGGGCTCGGCGGCGCGATTCTTCGGCGGTGGTTGGGGCGAGATGGCGGTGGCGACGGGGGTCGGCCTGGTGCTCGGCCTGCTGGCCAATCTCAGTGAGCGATCGGCCTCCCTGGGGCGCCTCTACGAGCCTCTGGCGGCGGCCCTGGCGGCGGCCCTCGCCGCCGTCGCCGCGGTGCTCACCGGCAGCCTGTCGGCCTTCGTGGTCATGCTGGCCGGTCTCATCGTGTTGATTCCCGGGCTCACCTTGACGGTGGCCATGCGAGAGCTCGCCACCGGCAATCTGGTGGCCGGCAGCTCGCGCCTCGCCGGCACCGTGGTGGTCTTCGTCACCATCGCCTTCGGCGTTGCCCTCGGGCGTCGCGCCATGGAGCTGCTCCTCGGGCCGCTGCCGGAGGTGCCGCCGGTGGTCTTGCCCTGGGGCGCCGACCTCTTCGCCCTGGCGGTGTCGGCCTGGGGACTGATGGTCCTCTTCCGAGCCCGGCCGCGGGACTATGTGTGGATTTTTCTCGCCGGTGCCCTGGCTCTCTACAGCGGCCGCGAAGGGGTGCGCCTGCTCGGTCCCGAGCTCGGCGCCCTGCAGGCGGCGCTGGCGGTGGGGCTGGCGAGCAACCTCTTCGCCCGTTTCCTGCGCCGGCCGGCGGCGGTCACTCAGGTCCCCGGCTTGATGCTGCTGGTGCCCGGCAGCGTCGGCTTCCGCAGCCTGGCGATGCTGCTCGAGGAGGACACCGTCATCGGAGTGCAAACGGCCTTTTCGATGCTGCTGGTGGCGACCGCCCTGGTCACCGGTCTGTTGCTCGCCAACGCCCTGCTACCGCCGAAGCGGACTCTCTGAAGCCAGGGAGCGCCGGCCGGAGGCCCTCAGCCCTCGTGAAAATAGTTCGCCGGCACCGGCGAACCGGCGGCGAGTTCGATGCGCGCCGCGCCGGGTAGGGGCTCGAAGGCCAGGTAGCTCTCTTCACGCAGACGGCAGGGCAGGCCCTGGGCGCCGTAGAACTCGACCAGCGACGGCAGGTTGCCGCGGGTGACGGCGCCGAAGGTGTCGAGGTCGCTGCGCAATGCCGGCCCCAGGGTCGGGTCGTCCTTGGCCCGGGCGATGACGCCGTTCATCGCTTCCACCTGCGGGTCGCGCTCGTGCAGCGGCCACAGGGGATAGCGATAGTTGGGCACCGAGAATCCGAACTCCCGCATCTCCAAGGCGTCTCCCTGGCGCTGCCAGGCGGTGTAGACCGCATGGCCGCCGGTCGGGCTGGTGTAGCCCTCGAAGATCAGACCGTCCGGGCGCACCTTGCGTCCCAGGGAGCGCAGCGCCACCATGCGCTCTTCGAGCGGGTAGTGGAGCAGGCAGTTGAAGCTCCACAGCACATCGAGGCCGGCATCGGCCAGCGGCAGCTCGAAGCCGCCCTGCGGGTTGATGTGGAAGGTCAGGCGCTGGTTGCTGCAGCTCTGACGCAGCCGCTCGGTGGGATGGCGAGTCACCTGCTCGCCGCCCTCGAAGGTGAAGGTGCCGTCGCCGTCGGCGGCACTCTGCGCCTGGGCGCGGTGCAGGATGGAGCGAAACTCCTGCTCCGTCTCACCCCAGCGCGACACCATGTCGTGGAGGATCTTCACGTCCGGACAGTAGACCGACATGATGTTCTCGTGCTCGTCGAACAGCGCGTAGTCGCCGTTGGGTCGCACGATCAGCCACTCGGGCTCGTAGAGGTCGAAGCCGTCGACGCGGCCGTGGCCGAAGTGCTCGGCGAGGTCGACGGTGGTGTAGGGCGGCTGCCCGGTGCCGAGATCGCCGATCTCGAGATCGGCGCCGGAGAGATCGTGCCAGGGGTTGGCGGCGAGAATCCGGATCAGGGTGTCGAGGCGGCCCCGCGCCGTGATGATCGGCTTGAAGAAAGGCTGATTGATGATCTCCAGCCAGTTGGCGAAGTGGACCGCCGTCTTGTGGTCGAAGGGCTCCGGCAGGGAACGGGCGGCAGCCAGGCTCTCGAAGGTCCGGCGCAGGTGGTGCTCCTGGACGATGCCCCTCTCGAGGGCCTGATGAAAGACCTCTCGGCCGCGGGCGTCGAGGTCGGCGAGGTCGAGGGCGGTGCGGGTCGCAGCGATCGTGGATTCCATGATGGACTTTCCGTTTCTCGAAGAGGGACGTTCCGTCCGATCGTCGGCGAGGGGGGCGAGGAAGGGCTTCTCCGAGATTGCCGAACCCCGGAAGTCGTGCCCAAGGTTTGCAAGCTAGGAGAAGCGAGGGAGCGCCGGATATGAGACAAACAGTGGCGTCTCAATCCAGTTTCGAGGGCCTTCCTTCCGCCGCGGGACGGTCCGCCCATCTCGTCTCCCGAGGAGGAGCTATGCGAGGAAATACCCGCATTGGGCTGCTCGTGCTGTCCTTCGTCCTGGCCGCGGTCTGGCCGGGGACAGCCGGCGCGCAAACCAACGAAGCCGATTTCATGCAGCAGGCGATCGCCACCTTCAACGGCACCTGGACCTTGGCGGAGCGCCTCAACCCCGATGGCTCACCCCATCGTCAGCCGCTGCAGGGAACCACCACCATCAGCCTGCAACCGTTTTTTTCGGAATTGCTCGGAGCCACCGCTCTGGGAACCATCAGCGCCCACGAATCGGGCGTGCTCGATCCCAAGTGCTCCAACTGCGGCCCTGCGGAGGCGCGGGGACGGCCTTTCAAGATCGAGTCCAACGGCACCTGGATGCTGACCATCGAGAAGCAGGGCGACACCTTCTTCATCGTCGGTGTCGAGGCGGTGACCCGGATCAAGGGCAACTACGCGCCCTACCTCGAGGGTCTGAACGCTCGCGTCAAGAGCAGCTACCAGTTCAGCAAGAAGGGGGTCAAGCGGGTCGCCACCGATCCTGACGCCAAGCTCCTGAACAAGGTCAATTTCGGGGATCTCATCGAGCTGCCGACCACCGATGCCGGCGACCCCGTTCCGTCGCACGAAACAGCGGACTCCTGTTGAAGCGTCGAATCCCTCGCCGTGAGCGGGGAAGAAATGATCATCATCTATACCCACGGAGCCTCCGATACCTGGGTGAAGAGCGCCGGCTGAAGCTCGGAGCTCGGAGCCAGATCGTCGCTCCGACGGGGGCCGGGTACCCGGCCCCCGTTCGTCGTGGACCCACCGCGGAGCAGCCTCACCGCCCCTCTGGACCGAACAGCAGGCTGCTGAGAACTCATCGGTAACCCGCTCCCGAGCCCGGCAGTGAAGCCGTGAGACGGGGCGAGCCCCTGCGCGGGTCGCCGAGAATCACACTTTTCGGGCCGGGCGCCCCTGAAACCAGCAGCTAGCAGGTTGCTGAAAAACTCATCGGCACCCTGCGTCCGGGCCCGAGAGGGCCCGGCGGCGGGGCAGCTGCCGCGACGGGAGAGGAGGCTCAAGAACCGCGCTTCTTGAGCCGGAGAGGGGCGCGTAGCCCCTCTCGGAAAAAACAGCTAGCAGCGCTGGAAAAGTCGCGAAGCGGACTTTTTCAGCAGCCTGCTAGCAGGTTGCTGAAAAACTCGTCGGCAACCTGCGACCGGGCCCAAGAGGGCCCGGCGGCGGGGCAGCTGCCGCGACGGGAGAGGAGGCTCAAGACACGCCCATCTTGAGCCGGAGTTGGGCGCGTAGCCCCGCTCGGACAAAACAGCTAGCAGCGGGGG
>JBCCHV010000061.1 GCA_039028635.1 Acidobacteriota bacterium | reverse complement strand
GCTGTTCGTCAGATACCCACCCAGGCTCACCGTCCAGCCCACCCCAGCGTTGAAATCCTCCGAGACCCGAGCCTCGAACGCCGCCTCCGAGAAGGAGAACGGACGCGTCTCCACATCCCAGACCTTGGCGTTGTAGGTCAGGCGCAGGCCGTAGGAGAAGCCCCCACCCAGCGGGTACTGGCCGCCCAGCGGCAACGCCAGCACCAGGTTGCCGTTGAACAGGTTCACCGAATCCAGACCCGAGTAGTCGTAGACCTCCCCGGGGGAGAAACCGCGCGCTTCCACCGGCTTCGGCTGGGCGAGGGCAGTCGTCGAAAGCAGCAGCAGGGCGGCCACGCAGAGAACGGTCGAGAGGCGGCTCACGGCGACACCTCCTCACCGCTCCAGATCAGCTCCAGGGTCGACGTGTCGATCACCACCAGCACATCCTCCGGCTGCAGAGAGCCCGGCAACTCCGAGCCACCGTCCCGGGAGGCGAGAGACGACAGAGACAGGCTCACCGAGCCATCCTCGAGGCCGTCGCCATCCGCCGAAGAACCGTCGCCGATCGACTGACGCCAGCCCGAGGTCGAAGGACGCACCAGGAACGCCTCCACCTGGCGGTGCGGCAGAGTCAGGGACTCCCCCGAGGGATCGAGCGCCGTCGCCGGCAGGCTCGACACCGAACCCTCCCAGCCCGGCGACGGGAGGACCGTCACCGCACCGGTGGAAGGATCCGCCACCCCCCACGAGGCCAGCACCGGCATCCCGCCCGCGGGCTCGTAGGTGATCCGGCCGTCGCCGTCCGCATCGCTCAAGCTCTCCGAGTAGGTCGTCAAGATCCGGTTGTAGCCGTCTCGGCTCTTGCCGAGCCCGAAGACCCACAGCTCGGCGTCCGCCGGGACCCGGGCGATCGTCAGGGACTTCGCTCCCGAAATCAGCTCAAGGCCTGATAGCGAACCGCCTACCGAAAACAGTCCCAACACCGCCAACATCAACGCTCGATGCATCACGTCCAATCTCCCAAGAAATGCCCTCGTCCTTCCAGGACAACGTAAAACTGGATTCATTTCCTTGCCAAAGCGCTACAGCAAGCCACGTGCCATGGAGGACTTCGTCGTTTTACAGGCGTTTTCGGCGATCAGGCCCGAAAAAGATGTCCGGAAGACGTCCGGAAGATGTCCGGAAGATGTCCGGAAACGAGAAACCCCTCAGGAAGTCGCGCCACTCAACGGCGCTTCCACAGGAGGCGGTAGCCCGCCGTCAGCCGTAGCGGGTCAGGGGCAGAAAGTCGGGGTCGCCTGCCTGCTCGAGGGCCTGGAGGGCGAGGTGGCGGCCGGCGAGGAAGCCGAGGGAGAGGCCGTGGCCGTTGAAGCCGACGCCGTAGGTGACCGCCGGCAGGTGGTCGAGACGACCGATGCAGGGCAGGCAGTTGGGAGTGAAGGCCATAGTGCCGGCCCAGCGCTGGACGATCGGGCGATCACCGCAGCCCGGAAAGAGCTCGCGCAGCACCTCTTCGAGCGCTCCCTGCACGGTCGCCGTGGGGGTTTCGGCATAACCGCGCTCGTCGGCTTCGGCGGCCAGGCGACGGCCGCCGACGAGGAGCGTGCCGTCGGCGAGCTGCCGAACGTACTCGAAGCCATCGTTGAGGTACCAGACCCCTTGCAGGAAACGCTCTCCGGGCGCGGTGGCGAGGATCTGGCCACGCACCGGGCGCACCGCCGAGGCCAGCTGCGGGAGCACTCGGGGAGCATAGGCGTTGAGGGTCAACACGACTCGCTCGGCGATCACCGAGCGGCCTTCGGACACCAGGAGAGCGCGATCACCCCGCGCCTCCAAGCTCCGAACGCGGAATCCGCATTCGACCGCGAAGCCGCCGGCCTCGGCCATACCGTGGCACAGCTTGACCGGGTGCAGGCCGCCGTCCCGAGCGGTGAAGATGCCGCCCAGGATGGCGCGGCTGCCGCTCGCCGCATAGGCCGCTTCGGCGCCTCGCCAGTCCAGGTCGAGACCTTCACCCCGGAGGGTCTCGCAGGCCTGCTGCAGGGCGCTGGGATCCCCCACCGTCGCCAGCCAGCTCCCCTCCGGCAAGAAGTCACAGTCGACTCGGCCAGGATCGATCAGCTCGCGCCGCAACAGCTCGCGGTTGGCGATGGTGGCGCGCCAGAAGTCGAGCAAGCCGTCGCGCTCCTGAGGCCGTCCGAGGCGTTCGACCACCTGGGCGACTCCGGAGAGCAGGAAGCCGGCGTTGCGTCCCGACGCCCGGGCCGCCAGATTCCCCGCTTCGAGGAGGAGCGGCGACTGGCCGTGCCGGGCCAGCCAGTAGGCGGTGGACAGGCCGACCAGGCCACCGCCCACCACCGCCAGAGGCACCTCCCGAGGCGCCCCGGGACGGTTCAGCCAGAGCGAGGGAGCGCTCGACTCAGCCGGCCAGGACACTGCCACCGTTGACGTTGAGGACCTCGCCGGTGATGTGGCGAGCCAGCGATGAGGCGAGAAACACCACCGGGCCGGCGATGTCGCCGGGATCGGCGACCCGCCCCAGGGGGATCGACGCCGCGATGCGCTCGCGGCCACCATCGGCGAAGGCCGGCGCGCACATCTCCGAATCGACCCAGCCGGGGGCCACCGAGTTCACCCGCACCCTCGGCGCGAGCTCCGTCGACCAGGCCTTGGTGGCGGCGATCATCGCGCCTTTGGAGGCGGCATAGGCACTGTAGTCAGCCTCTCCCCGCTGACCGGCGGTCGAGGTGATGTTGACGATGTTGCCGTCGGACGAGCGCTCGAGCAGCGGCAGGACGGCGCGGGCAGCGAGGAAGCAACCATCGACGTTGACCGCCATCAGGCGGCGATAGGACTCGACATCGAAGGTTCCGAGGGGATTGCGCCACCAGACGCCGGCGTTGTTGACCAGACAATCGAGGCCGCCCCAGAGGTTCCGCGCCGCCTGCGCCAGGGCCTCGGCCCCGGCCGGCGACGCGAGATCTCCGCCCACCGTGTCGTGGGGGCCCGGATTGATCTGCCGCAGCTCCTCGGCCAGTTCCTCGGCCGCCCCGCGACGCCCACCGTAGGCCACCAGCACGGCGGCCCCGGCGCCGGCGAAGAGCCGGCAGCAGGCGGCGCCGATACCGCGGCTACCACCGGTCACCGCCACCCGCCGCTGGCGCAAGTCGATCAAGGCCCAGAGTCCGGAATCAACCGGTCGATTCGACGATCATCGCGATGCCCTGACCGCCGCCGATGCAGGCCGAAGCGACGCCGACGCCCCCGCCACGCCGCTGCAGCTCCTTCAGCAGGGTGAGGGTGATGCGGGCACCGGTGGCCCCCAGGGGATGACCGAGGGCGATGGCGCCGCCGTTGACGTTGAGCTTGTCGATGTCGAGGCCGAGCTCCTGAACGCAGGCCAGGATCTGACCGGCGAAGGCTTCGTTGATCTCGATCAGGTCGAGATCGCCGAGGTTCATACCGGCCGATTCGAGGGCCTTGCGGATCGCCGGCGCCGGACCGATACCCATGCGCGACGGCTCGACGCCGACGGTGGCCCAGGAGCGCACCCGGCCGAGCGGCTTCCAGCCCCTCTCGGCGGCCCGCGCGGCAGTGGTCATCAGCAGCATGGCGGCACCATCGACGATGCCAGAGGCGTTGCCGGCGGTGACGTAGCCGTCCTCGTCGAAGGCCGGCGGCAGCTTGGCGAGGGTCTCCAGGGTGGTTTCCGGCCGCGGATGCTCGTCGGCGGCGATGGTCTTGGCGCGCTTGCCCCGACCGACCTCGATGGCGACGATCTCCTCCGCCAGCTTTTCCCGCGCCGCTCCGGCCCGTTGCTGGCTGCGCACCGCGAAGGCGTCCTGCTCCTCACGGCTGATGCCGTAGTCGTTGGCTAGATTGTTCGAAGTCTGGGCCATGAAGCAGCCGCAGTAGGGGTCGAGCAGCGAGGTCAGCAGGGAGTCCTCCAAGGACCCATGTGCGAAGCGGAAGCCGGCCCGCGCCCCCCACACGACGTGCGGTGCCTGGGTCATGTTCTCCATGCCGCCGACCAGAGTGGTCGTGGCCTCGCCGGCGAGCGTCCTGAGCCCGCCCTGGATCACCGCCTCGAGGCCGGAGCCGCAGAGGCGATTGACGGTCAGAGCCGGCACCTCCTTCGGCACCCCGGCCTTGAGGCCAACGTGGCGGGCACCGTAGATGGCGTCCTTCGAGGTCTGCGACACGTTGCCCACCATCACGTGGTCGATCTCTTCCGGCGCGGCGCCGGTGCGCTCGAGAAGCGCCTTGGCGACGTGGGCGGCCAGGTCGATGGCGGTAGTACGGGCAAAGGAGCCGTTGAACGCCGCCATCGGCGTTCGCAGGCCATCGACCAGCACGAGATCTTGCTTTTCCATGATGGGAATTCCTCCGGACCCGTAAGACGGGCCGACGTTGGCGTTTTGAGGCGGCCGGCAGTGGGTGGTGCCGACGGTGCGACGGACGGCGGGATCCACCCCTCGCTGGTCCCTATCATGCCTCAGATCCCCGGCGCCGTCATCCCTTCCGTTTTCGCGCCGAAGGCGATGCGCTCATGGTAAAGTTAAGTGAGTTTTGAAAATAAAAATATCTACAACGATGAACATAGATACCAAGACGCCTTTAACCATCGGCGACCAGATCACCGCCGATCTTCGCGACTGGAGCCTCGGAGACCCGGAGGCCTTCGAGCGGATCCTCCCCCAGGTCTACGAGGATCTGCATCGCCTCGCTCGCGCCTATCTGGCGCGCGAAGGCCGGGAACACACGCTGCAAGCGACGGCGCTGATCAACGAGGCCTATCTGCGCCTCTCGGGAAGCCCCGTCGACTGGCACAACCGGGCCCAGTTCATCGGCGTCACGGCGCGGGTGATGCGACGCATTCTGGTCGATCACGGCCGCCAGCGGCGGGCTGACAAGCGCGGTGGCGACGCTCCGCAAGTGCCCCTCGACGAGGTGCTCGACGGCCACTGCGATCCGCAGACCGATCTCCTCGCCCTCGATCAGGCCCTCGACGAGCTGGCGCGCCTCGACCCCGACCAGGCGCGCATCGTCGAGCTGCGCTACTTCGCCGGCCTGACCATCGCCGAAACCGCTACCGCTCTCGAGATCTCGCCGGCCACCGTCAAACGCGAATGGACGATGGCCCGCGCCTGGCTTTTCCAGCGCTTGAGCCAGCGGCAGCCTGTCTGAGGCGAACGCCGACATCGCGCGATGATCGCGTCGCACCAGCAGCCGGACAAGCTTCTGTCTCAGGAGCAGATCGAAGAGGCTCCTCCAGGGTCCGCCGGGTCGTCGACCGGGACCACAGCGGCCGGGCACTGGCGGCGGGTCAAGAAGCTGTTCCTGACCGCCCTCGATATGCCGCCCGACGAGCGGGCGCGCTGGCTCGGCCAGCACGATCCCGAGCTGCGGCGTCCCGTCGAGTCGCTCCTCGCCTGCCACGACCAGGCCGGCGACTTCCTCGATGCGCCCGCTTGGCCCGAACCGCCGGAAGTCTTCGACGTCGGTCCCTATCGCACCCTCGAGCGCATTGGCGAAGGCGGCATGGGGGTCGTCTATCGCGCCCAGCGGGCCGACGATGCCTTCTCGAAACAGGTCTGCGTCAAGGTGATTCGCCAGGGCGGCGAGGTGGCGCGACGCTTCCGCGCCGAACGCCAGATCCTAGCCCGCCTCGAGCACCCCAACATCGCCCGCCTGATCGATGGCGGCACCACCGCTGAAGGACTTCCCTACCTGGTCATGGAGTATGTCGATGGCGAGCCCATCGACCGCTACTGCGACCGCCACCACCTCCCCGTCCCCGACCGCCTCGAGCTGTTCCGCGACGTCTGCTCGGCGGTCCACGACGCCCACCGCCACCTGATCGTCCATCGAGATCTCAAACCGAGCAACATCCTGGTGTCTCGGGAGGGCACCCCCAAGCTCCTCGACTTCGGGATCGCCAAGCTCCTCGACCCGGCTCCCGGCGACGAAACCATGACCGGCTGGTGGGCGATGACTCCGGAGTACGCCAGCCCCGAGCAGCTCGCCGGCGAGCCGGTGACCACCGCCAGCGACGTCTACTCCCTGGGCGTCCTGCTGTTCCTCCTGCTCACCGGCCGGCGGCCCTATCAGGTCGACCGGCGGACGCCGTGGACCTTGGTGCGACAGGTCTTCGAAGAAGCGCCCGCCACCGCCAGCCGCTGCCTGGAACGGACCGACCTCGGCGGCCTGTCGGTGGACGAGGTCGCCGCCCGTCGCGGCCTGTCCCCCCGGCGCCTCGAGCGCCGCCTCGCCGGCGACCTCGACGTCATCGTCGGACGGGCCCTGGAGCGCGATCCGCGGCAGCGCTACGGCAGCCCGCAGCAGCTCGCCGAGGACCTGCGCCGGCACCTGGCGGGGGAACCCATTCGGGCGCGCCCGACCAACCTCTTCTACCGCTTGAGAAAACGCGTACGACGTTCGCCCATCGCCGCTTCCGCCCTCGTCCTCGCCGCGCTGCTGGCGGTCGGAGCCACCGCCCTGGGTTTGCGCGCCCAGCACCAGCGCGAAGTCGCGGAGCGCGCTCGCGAGCGCGCCGAGAGCCTGTCGAGCTTCCTCTTCCAGCTCTTCGAGTCCTCGGACCCCGAATCTCCCCAGGGCGACCCGGACCTGAGCGCTCGCGACATCCTCGACCGCGGCGCCGCCGCCGTCGAACCGAGCTTCGCCGGCCGGCCCGCCGAGGAAGGTCGCTTTCGCGATCAGCTCGGGCGCATCTACCTTCACCTCGGAGACTTCGAGAAAGCCCGGGAGATGCTCGAAGGCGCCCTCGAAGCGCACCGTCGACTCTCCCCCGCTGCCACCGCCGCAACCCTCAGCCGCCTCGCCGCCCTCGAGCTGCGCAGTGGCGATCCGCGACGCGCTCGCAGCCTCGCCGAAGAGTCCCTCGCCCTTTTTGAGCAAGCCCTTGGTAGCCAGCACCCAGAGGCCGTCACCGCCCTCGCCAACCTCGGCAGCACTCTGTTCGAAAACGGCTATCCGGACGACGCCGAGCCGCTCCTCGTCGCCGCCCTCGCGCGCCAACCGCCCGACGGCGCCCAGGCGGCCACCACCCGCGCCAACCTCGGCCATCTGTCCTTTCAGCGCGGCGACTGGTCGCGCGCCGAGGGTCTTCTGCTAACCGCAGTCGGGGATTTCCGACGACTTTTCGGGGAGCGTGATCCGCGCACCCTCGATGCCCTGGCTCGCCTTGCCGCCACCCTGCAGCGGCAGGGCGAACGCCGCCGGGCGGAAGTGCTGCTGCGGGAAGTGTTGACCATCCAGCGCGAGGTCCTCGGAGACGACCACCCCGATGTCGCCGTCAGCCGCAACAACCTCGGCCTGTTGCTGCGCGAGCTCGATCAGCTCCCGGAGGCCGAGAAGCTGCTGCGCCAGGCTCTCGAGAGCAACCTCTCGCGCCTGGGCGAAGCCCACGCCTTCAGCGTGATGGCGCGCACGGCCTTGGCGGCGGTGATTCTCGACGCCGGGCGCCGAGACGAAGCGCGTGGCCTCTTCGCCAAGGCCGTCGAGCTGGGGCGACAAGTGTTTCCGGCCGGCGACGCCAACCTCTCCCATCCACTGATGGGCCTCGGCCGCAGCCTTCTCGAAGAACGACCCCAAGCCGCCCAGCGAGCCTTCGGCGAAGCCCTGGAGCTGCGCCGCCGCGCCTGGGGCCATGAACACTGGCGCAGCATCGAAGCCCGAGGTCTGTGGGCGGTCAGTCGCTGGTCGCAAGGGGATGGCGCCGCTGGCGAGGAGATTCGCCGGGCCGCCGCCGAGCTCGAAGAGCGGCTGGGTGCGGACCATCCCGCGGCCCGCGAGCTGAGCAAGGTAAGAGTCACGACCGGCGGATGAGGCCCCTCACACCCGCCGGCCGCTCAGGGGAGAAAATCAGCGCTGCGGATGGACGTCCGCGTTGTCAGCGTCGGGACCGGCCACGGCCGACATGCTGACGCTACCGGTGGTGGTGCCACCACTGCCCTCGAGCAGACTGCCGGCGGCGCCCTCGAAGGTGATGTTGTAGCCCACCTCGAACTTGGAGTCGACGTGCCACTTGCCGTTACCGGCGTAGCTCAGGGTGGTCTCGCCGGGGCTCGGGATACCGCTCTCGGAACCACCGGAGATCTTGAGGTAGGCGAAGTCGTGGTCACCGACCACCTCGCCCTCGATGCTCAGCATCTCAGTCTGGAAGCTCTGCACCGGCTGGCCCGGCTTGCGCGGTCCGACCTTGGTGCGCACCGTCGCCGGCACGTCGAGAGTGCGGGTGTAGCCGTCGAGGGGACCGCCGGCGCCGGAGAGGGTCAGGCGCACGGTGGACTCGAACTCCTCAGTCTCGCCGGTCTCGGGGGTGCCGCCGATGGTGCAGCCCCGCTCCTGCCGGCCGCCGCGACCGCCGTTGCACACGAACCAACCGTGCTCCGGCTTGACGATGATCGTGGTACCCGGCGGCAGGCCGTTAACGATGGCGTGGAAGCGGTCCGGGCTGATGTAGCCGCAGCCCTCGGGCGGCATGGTGACGGTTCCGGAGCCATCATCCGGCACCACACAGGGGTCCGACGCCAGCGCTGCCGGCGCAAACGCGAAGATCATGGCGCACAGGGCAAGAAGAAGAATTGAACGCTTCATGGGAGTTCCTCCTTGGGAGGTTTTGGGGCAGCCGTCGAAACGGTCCCCGGAGGTAAGAAAGGCGCCTCGCCTCGAGGCACCAGACAAAGCTGTCCATCACCGGAAAGCCAGAAGGGTTGCGGTTGCACCCCGACCCAGCCCGCCTGGAGGGCGGCCGGTGGCGGCAAAGGAGAGTCGACGACGCCGCTGCAGTCGCTGTCGAAGCCGCCGCCCCGCGGAACCGCCGTCGTCACCAGGTCGGCCCAGGGACCCGAGCTGAAGAAGGTGAAGGTCTCGTCCCAGGACTCGCGACGCCCCGTCCCGACTTCGACGAAGACCAGGCGGAGCCGCAGCCGGAGGGCGCCCGTGAAAGAGCCTCCTTGGTTGCTCGAGCGCAGCGCCAGTAGAGTCGAGACCGGCTGTCGGCCCGGCGCCAGCCCGCCGCCGAAGCGCCAATCGCCACAAGCCGTGGCCACCGCCTGCTGGCTCGTAAAGCAGAAGGCCTGCGGCGTCACCTCGACGGCGCCTTCCCCCGGCGCCGCCCACGCGCTGTCGGCCAGAGACAGCAGCAGACCGGCCGGCGGCAGGGCCTGAGGCTCGACCGAAGGACTGGTGATCAGGGTGGTTCGGATCGGCTCGCACGTCGGAGCCGGGTGCTCCTCTTCTTCCGCCGTATCGGCGGCGAAGACACCGCACAGCCGCGCCTCGAGCTCGTCCGGGCGCAAGTTGAGGCAGTTGCCATTGCAGGAGTCGAGGGCCACCGAGCCCCCCGGCATCACCGTCGCCGCCGGCGCCGGCGGCGCCTGCCAGAGAAACACCATGGCCAAGGCCAGGCATAGAGCAGCCTTCCGCATGGAAATCCTCCTTCACCGAAGGGCCCTCCGAGGAGGAGAGCCGAGATAAGTCATGGACCGACGCCGGTAATGCGGAAACGGCGCCGAAAGTGGCTCAGAAGGACTCGAGATCGAGGAGCTCGGGGGGCGTCACCCTCAGCAGGGAGACAGCAGAAGGAGCGTCAACGGCGACCGTCGAAGGCCCGGAAGACGACGGGCGGCCAGCCCGCGAGCGACGCGATCAGGCCGAGGGTCGAGGTCGTCGGCGGAGTGGGTCGAGGCGAATGGCGGGGCGCCTCCCTATCGCCAGCATTCACCGGAGTCCTGAAGCAAAAGAAGCGCTCACTCGTCTCCCCCATGAACGACAACTCAACGAGGACGATCTCGATGAACGCACTGAAAATCGCAGTCCTTGCTTCCTTCGCCGCCGGCTTGTTTGCGGCGAGCACTCCAGCCTCGGCACAGTGGGTCGCCCGCCACGGGCTCTCGCCCTCCCGCTATCAGTCCGAGTTCAACAAGTGGACCCGCGCCGGCTATCGACTGACCGACGTCACCGGATACTCGGAGAACGGCAAGGAGCGCTACGCCGCGGTGTGGGAGAAGAAGTCCGGTCCGCGATGGGTCGCCCGTCACGGCCTGAGCTCCAGTGCCTACCAGGCAGAGTTCGATCGCCGGCGCCGAGCCGGCTACCGGCTGACCCACGTCAGTGGCTACTGCATCGGAACGCGAATCAAGTTCGCCGCCATCTGGGAGAAACGATCCGGCCCGGCCTATGTGGCCCGTCACAACCTGACGTCGTCGCGCTACCAGGCCGAATTCAACAAGTGGACCCGCGCCGGCTACCGGCTGGCCCATGTCAGCGGTTACTCGGACGGCTCGCGAGCGCGCTTTGCCGCCATTTGGGAGAAGCGGTCCGGACCGGCATACGTGGCGCGTCACAACCTGACGTCGTCGCGCTACCAAGCCGAGTTCAACAAGTGGACCCGGGCCGGCTACCGGCCGACGCTGGTCAGCGGCTACTCGGTCAAGGGAAAACACCTGTATGCGGCGATCTGGGAGAAGCGCGGCGGCGGGCGTTGGATCGCGCGCCACGGGATGACCGCCGCCAAGTATCAGTCCCAGTTCGACGATCAGACCGACGCCGGGTACAGGCCCGCCGAGATCAGCGCCTTCGGTGCCGGTCGAAGCTCTCGCTTCGCCGCCATCTGGGAGAAGTGAGGACTGAAGCCGCGACCTGAAGCGGCCCGAACAAGCCAATAAAAACCACACCCCTCAACGGAAGGGAGATCCAGGATGAAGCTCGAGCTGACGCGTCGGGAGATGTTGCGTTTGACAGCAGGGGCCGGAGCACTGATGGGGGCCTCGACGCTGGGAGGATGTTCGTTGTTCGAGAGGCTGCGTAATCGGCCACGGCGGCGCGACATCGCGACCCTGGCGCCAGATCATCCCGATCTGGTGACGTACCGTGCGGCGGTGAAGGCGATGAAAGCCCTCCCGGACTCGAACCCACGGAGCTGGTCGGCCCAGGCCAAAATCCACTTGGAACACTGCCCTCACGGCAACTGGTTCTTCCTTCCCTGGCACCGCGCTTACCTCTACTACTTCGAGCAGATCTGCTGCGAGCTCACCGGCAATAACGACTTCGGACTGCCGTACTGGAACTGGCAGAAAAACCGCAAAATCCCGAACGCCTTCTGGGGCTCGTCGAGCAACCCTCTCAGGCACTCCCCTCGTTTCGCGACGTCTTCGAGCCAAGCCGCAGCGTGGGCCGTCGGCGCGAACGTCATCGAGGACATCCTCGACGAGCCCAACTTCTTTGTCTTCGGCAGCGGTCCCGCCGCAGCCGGGAAGCTCGAGGGGACGCCGCACAACCATATTCACGGCTTCGTGGGCGGGACAATGAGCACCTACGATTCACCTCTCGACCCCATCTTCTGGTGCCATCACAACATGGTCGAGTGTCTTTGGGTCGAGTGGAACCGACGCGGTCACGGGAACCCGAACGACAGCACCTGGACCAAGCACATCTTCAACGGTCAGTTTGTCAATGGCCAGGGTGATCTGATCGAAGACCTCACCGTCGAGAGCACCCTGCTGATGCCGATCTTCGGCTATCGTTACGAAAGTCCGACCAAAGGGAAAGATCCCTCGGGAACGATCACCAACCGGCAGCTCGAGGGGCTCCTCGAGCGCGGAGCAAAGGTCGAAGTTCAGGTTCTGGAGCGCTTCGACCTCGACGGTGAGCTGCGGATCGGAGTCGGCCAAGCCATCACTCGTCGGTCGAGGGTCTCCGAACTCGCCCTCGAGCAGAGCCTCAAAGCCGGTGTAGCGGGGCGCCAGGAGGGAGACCGCCTCTTCCTGATCGCGAGCGGATTGCAGCCCCCCGAGAACGAGGACTACTTCGTTCACGTCTACGTTGGTGAAGTCGACGATCCCCCGGCCGATCCTCTCGAGGATCCACGCTATGCCGGGAGCTTCAGCTTCTTCACCGATCCCGAGTCGCCGCACCACGATCACCCCCAGAGCTTCCGTATCGATCTCACGGACACCCTGCGCCAGCTCAGCGACTCGGGAAATCAAACCGAAGAGATTGCCGTCACCCTGGCTCCGGGCACCCTCGAGGGCCGGGAGGTCCAAGACCAGACCTTCGCGGCCCGCGAGCTGCGCATCGAAAGATCCCGAGTGACGCCGTCGGCTCCGGTGATCAAAGCTCGAGGACGATGATTCGTAGGAGCTGGATCTTGGCGCTGACGCTGGTCGTGGTGCTCGCCACCTCGGCTTGCTCGGCCTGGGAGGGTTCGCCGGCTCGCTCTGGCGAACCCCGTTCCGAAGTCGCGACCAGCGAAACAGAATCGGCCATCGTCCTGAGCGCTGATTTACCCAGAGTCGCCGTTCCCTTGGATCGGAAGTTGATCGCATGGCGACCACCAATCCTCGAAGCCGAGATCGTCGCCCTCGAGAATCCGAACCTCGCCCCTTTTTCGATCGCGCTCGCATTGAGGACCAGCGGCGGGGAAATGCTGAGGATCGGTCGGTTCGCGGTGTACCCCGCGGATCGCGAAGGCCGCTTCCAGCTGCATGCCTCCGGTGCCTGGGCTCAGCTGCCCGAGACTGTAAGCAAGGTGGAGCTCGTCGTCGAGCTGAAGGATCACGAAGAATCTGCCGACCTCAGCCTCGATCTGATGATCCGTTGGCAAACAGAACCGTGAGCTGCCACGAGGATTCCACCCTATTCGGGGGTTCCCGGCCCCCGCCTCCGCGACACGGCCCAGGCAGCGCGACCACCGCCTCCCGGGCGCTCGGCCGAGTGTTCCTGACTTTCGATACGTGTCTATTATCAGGGGCGTAACTGAAGCGAAAGTCGCGCTAAGTAAGGACCAGCCGCCCGTCCGAAATCCGTCCCCGGGGCCGGACAGTTTCCGCCATTCGCGCACTTTGCCGGTCCTGATCGCTGGGCCCAGTAACAACAGCTCGAACCGACTCGACGATGTGATCGATGCGGTGGCGTCTAGCCTCACCTGCGAGAGGCTCGGGGAAACGGTCTCCGAGCCTCTCAGTTCGCCGCGGGGACTTCAGGCTCCCTGCCTGTGACTCCATGGCAGCAGGACTAGTCTCTGCGGAACCTCTCGAAGTCTGAGTACATCCAGGTGTTGTGCTTTCTGATCGTCACCCCAAGCTTGAACTCCGAGCGCACCTCGGCGCGGGTTGTCAGCCAGACGCCATCGAGCTGCTGCCGGTCCAGGGTCAGGTCCAGCGTCTTCAGCGTGACTCCGATCATCTTCAAGGGGCTCGCCAGGCGGACCTCCATGCGAGCCAGGTGCTGTCCCTCTCGCGTGAACCAGAAGGAACCGTGACTTGCGGCCGCCACTCTCTCGGTCCTCGAGGCACCTTCTGGCGGCGAGAAAGGCTTGACGAGAAAACGGAAGCACGGCGCGCCATGCATCACGGCCTCCCCCGCATACTCATAGTTGTAGGTGTTGAGAAGAACCGAGAGCTCCAGGTCCGCAACGAGGCCCATCTCGACGCGGCCCGCCGTGAGCTGGCGGTGATGCTTCGAGAAGATCGCCGCCTCGCGGTGTCGCCTGACTTCGGCTTCGCTTGGCACACGGCCGTCGATGTCCGTCAACAGCTCGTCGAATCCGACTTCCTTGGGAGTGACCCGGCTGTTGAGGACTTCGAGGGACTTCTCCCCCCCGTTGCGGTCGAGGGTGCGTCGAATTACTTTGCGCGAGAAAGAAAACTCACGAATCGCAGCCGTGTCGGCGTGGAATGCCGTGACTGCCCGCTCGCGGAACTCTGGAGTTTCGGGAGCCGGCTCGTTGGCCAAGAGCACCGGCCCGGCAGCCACGACCAACGCGGCCAGAGACAAGACCGAAAGCTCTCTTCTCACTGGGACGATTCTCCTCCGTCTTCAGGCACCCAGCCGATCCTCACTTCGAGCCATCGTCGAGGGCATCCCGACGCCTTCATGGTACCGAACCGAGAATCGACTGTTTCTCGAGGAGAGAGTCCTGAGCGCCGAGAGCGGTGCCGCCGACAGAGCGGCTACGCACGACCGTGAGAGCCATCCCCGACACCAGATGAGGACCGCAGTACGCTGCACCTTCGGGTGACGTGTCGGACGAGCATGCTTTCAGTGCGATCAGGTTCCGGACCGCCCAATCGCCGAGGCGACTCCGGAGTGGTGGAGGTTGACGCGTTCCGAATCTCCACTCCTCTTCTGCCGCGCCCCTTCCCCCCAGCGCATCGAACAAGTCGACATTGCCGGATCGACCTCGCTGACGGCTCTGGGGCCGAGCGCCGCCTCGCCTACGCCGCCCAGCCCGATCTTGCTTCCGGCGCTACCGACTTAACGAGCCGCCTGGCTGGCTTTTTCCTTCAGCTTCGAGATATCCAGCGTCGCCGTGCCGCCGGCGCTGAGGAAGACTTCGGCGCAGGCGCTTTCGTCGCGGGCTGCGAAGGTGTTCAGGCCCCGTAGGCTGGCGGCGACTCTTTCCCAGCAGGCGCGGTAGGTGCCGGGGGCGAGCTGGGGGATGACCACCGACTCGGCCTCGGCACCCCACACTTCTCCATGGGCCCGAGCCCAGTTGGCGAGGATTCCCCAAGGAATCCCGTGCCCGTCCCGGCTGAGGCCCAGACTCCGGGGGTGCTTCACTCGGCTTTGGTCGGAATCTCCGAGGACCAGATGCAGGGTTCCTCCGACCACCGGCACCGCGACGGTCAAGTCTTCTTCGGCGGCGGGGGCGGCCATGCGGGTCGCCAGGAGGGCGTGGCCTGGGGGTGACACAACCACCCACAGGACCCGAGCCCCGGGCAGCGTGTCGAACTCGAAACGGCCCTCGCGATCGCTGTGATCATCGTCGATGAAGGCCATCTGAGTGGGCTCGGCGATGCCCACGAGCACGCGCGCCCCAGGGACTCCTCCGCGCTCCGAGACGACTCGGCCACGGCGCCCTTCGGCTTCGCGCAGCACGAGCTCGACGGGCCCAACGGGCAAGCCCTCTCGCAGTACCTCGACGACGCCGTCGCTGGTGCGTTCGACACCGTTGTTGTCATCCGACGCACCAACCAACACCTCTCCTACCGAAGCCCCCCGAAAGACAACCTCCCCGGCGGCATCGGAAGGCGCACGCTGAGGCCTAGATTCCGCGCCCAGGAGAGAGACATTCGCCCCCTCGACCGGAGAGCCAAGGCGGTCGACGACCCGCACCCGAAGCTCTGTGTCGGGCAACTCCAGCTCGATGCGGGCCTCGCCGCGAGAGTCTGCCTCGACCTCGACCCGTTGCACGATCCGCCCACTGAAGAGCTCCGGGACCTCCACCTCGACGGTCCACCAGCCCTCTTCGGGAACAACCCCCAGGAAGGCTCCCTCGCGGTCCGTTTTGATCTGGACGCTGGCTCCGATCCCGCCTCGGAAGCGCACTGCCCCGGCGATCGGCCCGTCGCGAAAGCGCAGCTCGCCTCGCACGACGACTTGATCGAGCTCGAGCACAACCTCACCACCGCCCCGCTCGAGGACGATGTCGCTGCGATAGAGCATGGAGCTACCGTCCCCATCCTCGACGCTCACCGCGAAGATACCCGTCCCCTGGTTCTCGACGACGACGCGGCCGAGCTCATCGGCCTGGCCGTCGAATTCTGCTGGTCCATACATCGACGCCGAAAGCTCGGAGCCTCGAGACACCCTCACGGTCCACGGCCGACCGGCCCAATCCGTCGCCGGCACGATCTGCAGGGCGAGAGCGAGGGGACGTCGCAGGGTCAGAGCTTCCTGCAGCCGCACTTCGACGGACTCCCAGATCTCGATCGGAAACTGCTCTGCCGGAACGTAGCCCGGACGCTCGACTTCGAGCACGTAGACTCCGGCGGCAAGGCCTCCGAGCTGAAAGAAGCCGTTTTCGAGCACCGGGGACTCCTGTACCGGGCGATCGAACCGCGACCTGGCGCGGCCGGCCCTGTATTGGTAGAGCTTTGCCCGCCCTTCTCGGCCGAGTGCCAGACGGTCTTCGGTCCGCACCTCGCCAACCAGGGAGGAGCCGCGCTTCAGGTCGACCGCACCGAAGGCGTGGTCCTTGGCCATGTCGACGCCGAAGCGATAGTGCGGCACGAAGCCCGTTGCCCGCAGCTCGAGGTCGAGCTCGACCGCCGGCACTTCACAGGTCCAGGATTTCTCTTCGAGGAGGCAGGGGACGCGCGCCAGCGAGATCTTCTCGACCAGTTTGGGAGCGACGGCACTGAACCGCATGAGGAGCTGCTCCGGCGCGGCGCCTTCGACCTTCCGGAGGCTGCCGCTCACCTTGCGGCTCGGCCAGGCCAAGAGCTTCGGTCGGGACTCCGGCCCGACGGAAAAGGGCTCACACCGAGCCCAGAAGCCGTCCTGCTTCCAGCAGGCATTCCACTCGCTGCCCTCCGGGAGGGCCGCCTGACGGCCCGGCACCTCCAGGCGCTCGCCGTCGCCCATTGGGAGCAGTACGATACCGCCGCCTTCAACCGCCTCCCCGCTGCGAGCATCGACCACCGCAAAGGTCACTTCCCCGGCAATGATCGGAGTTGCAAAGCTCAGGAGAGCGAAAACCAACGGAACCACCCACCGCCCTGCCGACCTCACGGGCAGAAGTCCCGGCAGTCCGGCTCCTCGACCTCGACGGTGATCGCAAGGCAGGCCCCGCCGAACGTGTTGCACTGGTTATGCCATAGGCCAAGATTGTCCAGACAGCTAATCCCGTCACCATTGCCATCACTCACATATTCACAGTCTGTGTGGCAATGAAGACCGCCCCACTGACAGCTGAAAGTGTCGATCGTGCACTTCCAGCATCCCAGCGGGTTGGCTGTGCTCTCGGACACCCAGCCGATCAGTCCTAAGAACAGAAGGGCGCCCAGAACTACTGCTGTCGTCTTGGAACTCATCACAGAGTCCTCTCTGAATATCGATTCGTTTAACTCTCCACATTATATTTAGATGCTTTTATTCTCCAGATGTTAAGGCGAGGCACTGGATTCCTGCCGAGAAGCGTGCGCCGACTCAGTGACCGCGGCGAAAACCGAGGCGCCGACGAGATGCCCCGGCGGACGATGTCCGACCCCAGCCAGCAGAGAGCCGAGGCCCTCGGAGCCGACTGGCGCTAGAGGTAGTTGTCCGGGTTGCCGGTCTGAAAGAGGACTACCTGCTGGCCGGCCTGGACTTCGCCGGCTTCGGCGAGGTCTTCGATGGCGGCCCAGCAGGCGGCTCCTTCGGGGCCGAGGCGGACGCCCTCGGTGCGGGCGACCTGGTCGGTGATGGCGGGCAGGCGGTCTTCGGCGATCGCCAAGGCGAGGCCGTTGGTGCGCCGGAGGGCGTTCAGAATGATGAAGTCGCCGATCGCCTTGGGGACGCGCAGCCCCCAGACCTCGGTGTGCGGGTTGGCCCAGGTCTCAGCGCGTTCTGCGCCGGCTTCGAAAGCCCGCACCAGGGGGGCGCAGCCGGCCATCTGGACGACCACGAAGCGCGGCCGGTGGGAGCCGATCAAGCCGAGGGCCTCGAGCTCGTCGAAGGCCTTCGCCATGCCGACGATGCCGGTGCCGCCACCGGTCGGGTAGACGATCCAGTCCGGGAGCTGCCAGTCGAGCTGTTCGGCGAGCTCGAGCCCCATGGTCTTCTTGCCCTCGGCGCGATAGGGCTCTTTGAGGGTCGAGAGGTTCCAGTAGCCGCGGTCGTCTTCGGCCAGGCGACCGGCGGCCTCGACCAGGGTGCCGGAGCTGGTGAGCACCTCGGCACCGTGCTCGCGACAGCGCCGCAGAACCGTCGCCGGAGTATCGCCGGGGACCGCCACCCGGGCCGGCAGGCCGGCGGCGGCGGCGTAGGCGGACAGCGCCAGGGCGGCGTTGCCGGCGCTCGGCAGCTCGACGCCGGGAGCCCCGAGCTCGCGAGCACGGTTGACCGCCAGAGACAGGCCGCGGGCCTTGAAGGAGCCGGTGGGATTACCGCCTTCCTCCTTGACCACCAGGCGGGCACCGCCGGGGCGATGATTGAGGGTGATCAGGGGAGTGCCGCCTTCTCCGAGATCGATGCGGCGGTCGAAATCCGCCAGCGGCAGCAGCTCGCGGTAGCGCCAGAGGGTCCAGGGGCGACGCGAGAGGGCCTCCTTGAAAGACGCGCCGCGCTGGCGGTCGAGGTCGTAGGAGACCAGCCAGGGCACACCTTCCGGAGACAGGAAAGCGGGCTCGTCGAGGGGCGCCCGGTGATCGTCGCGCGAGCAGCGTAGATCGCGGGCCCAGGAGTCGGAAGTCCTAGGGAACACTGCAGATTTAGGGAACACTGTGCACTCCCCCACCACGGGCCTGCTCGAGGGCACGCCGATAGCGCCGCAGGACGCCTTCGTTGGCGAGCTGGGCACGCTGCTCCGGATCGTCCACCACGGCCTGCCGCGGGCGCCGGCCGTTACGGCCGTTGGAGCGCTCTTCGGGGTCCTCCGCCAAGGCCCGCATCTCGGCCTCGGCGAGGGTCAGCTCGGCCTCTTCGAGGGTCGCCGCCACCCAGGCATGCTCGTGGGGATCGAAGCCCAGCTCGCGGGCCGCCTGCTCTTCGAGGCCGGCGAGCTCGCGCAACCCGTCGACTGCCTCGTAAGCCCGACGCAGGCCGGCCAAGCCGCCGTCGCTGGTCAGCGTCAGCTCCCGGTCGAAGGACGCCACCCGGTCGCGGCGCAGCACTGCCGCCCGCCGCAGCACGGTGAGATAGCGCTCGACGTGCTCGGAGCGTAGACAACCGTCCCGCGGCGGCTCGAAGAGCCGCGCATCGGCCGGCGCGACGACCTCCGGAGGGGCCGAGCAGGCCAGGCCGAGGGCGAGTGCCGGAAGCCAGCGCAGGGGCCTTGGACAGTGCATGACGGCAGGGACGATACCACCGCCCGGAGCCGTCGTCAGGGCATCTCCTCCGCGACGCTCCCCCTACCGAGCGCAATCCCGGAGAGGTAGGTGAAGACGACGGGCGATAGCATAGGGCCACATCACCCATTCGTTGTCACTTCTGGGAGGACCCCATGCAGAAGATCGCCCCGTTGCTCGGTCGCATCCTGTTGTCCGGAATCTTTCTCATGTCGGCGTTCGGCAAGATCACCGACTTCGCCGGCTCGCAGGCCTACATGGAGTCCAAAGGCATGCCGATGACCGGCCTTCTCCTCGCCGGTGCCATCGTGCTGGAGCTCTTCGGCGGCCTCTCTCTGGTCACCGGCTTCAAGGCCCGCCTGGGAGCCCTGGCGCTGATCATCTTCCTGATTCCGGCGACCCTGATCTTCCACACCAACTTCGCCGATCAGATGGAGGTCATCGCCTTTCTGAAGAACCTCTCCATCCTCGGCGGCCTGCTGATGGTCTACGCCTTCGGCCCGGGATCGCCGGCCCTCGGCTCGAAGAGCTCCTGAGCCTCGCCCGACGGCGGCAAGGCCGGCTCCGGGAGCCCCAAGCCGGCCTTGGGGAGGCGACCGATGGCGGGTTCCTGCAGGCTCGCCACCCAGAGGTCGGTGGCGGTTTCGAGAACCGCCGTGTTGACCGCCAGGGCGCCCGCCGGATCCTGCAGGTCCAGCAACGGGCGCCCGGCGTCGTCGAGGGCGATGACGTGGCCGTAGACGGTGGCTTCCGGACGCAGGAAGGCCGGCAGGCGCCAGATGGCGCGGCGGCTGCCGGGGCTTCCTGAAAGGGCGTCGAGCAGGCGATTCCGCGGCGAGACCAGGGCGACCCAAAAGCGCCCCGCCGGGCCGCGAGTGAGATTGTCCGGGAAACCCGGGAATGGCCCGGCGAAGGGCTCGTCGGTGCCGGCCTTAGGACCCTCGAGCCACAGCCGTCGAATGCTGTAGGAGCCGGTCTCGGCGACCAGCACGAAGCGGCCGTCGGCCGCCACCGCCACGCCGTTGGCGAACTGCAGCCCCCGCAGTAGAACCTCCGTCTCACCGCTCTTCGGATCAAAACGCAGCAGGCGGCCGTGGCCGCCATGCTCGAGGATGTCGAGCTTGCTGGAAGCGTAGGTGCCGCCCCACTCGCGGGCCGCGAACTTCGAGGACGCGTCGCTGAAGTAGACCCGCCCATCGGGCGCGACGTCGACGTTGTTGGTGAAGCCGAAATCGGTGCCCTCGGCCGCCGTCGCCACCAGCTCCGCCGAGCCATCGGCGGCGACCCGCACCAGGCCGCGGAAGGCGTCGGCCAGCCACAGGGTGCCGTCGCGATCGAAGGTCAAGCCGAGCGGGCGGCCCGGGAACCGTCGCCACTCGCGGATCTCGCCGCTGGCGGGATCGAGGCGCAACACGGCACCGCTCTCGGTACCGCCGTAAATGGCGCCATCGGGGCCCAGGGCGAGGTCTTCCATGCCGTGCTCGCCGGCGGGCAGAGGAATGCGCTCGAGCTGCGCCAGCGGCGAGCCGGCCGCACCGTCGCCGTAGCCGGGATTGGCCGGGGCCTGCCAGGCGACCGGCGCCACCGGCACCGGCCAGAGGAGGAAGTAGGCCAGCACCAGGACACCGGCCAGCAGAAGTAGATTGCGCCACCGCATGGGCGGAGTCTACTCGTAGCGCAGGGCGTCGACCGGGTCGAGGCGGGCGGCGCGCACCGCCGGGTAGTAGCCCGAGGCCAGGCCGACGGCCATCGCCACGCCGGTCGAAAGCAACACCGACCCCAGCGTGACCACCGTTTCCCAATCCGCCCAGGCGGCGACGCCGCGAGCAATAGCGACCCCCACCACCACCCCCGCTATTCCGCCGAGCAGGCTGATCGCGAAGGCCTCGGTGAGGAACTGGAACTGGATGTCGCGACCGCGGGCGCCGACGGCGCGCCGCACGCCGATTTCGCGGGTGCGCTCGAGCACCGTCGCCAGCATGATGTTCATGATGCCGATGCCGCCCACCAGCAGAGAGATGCCGGCGATGCAGCCCATCACCAGATTGAACAGGCGCTGGGTGCGCCGGCTCTGGGCCAGCAGAGCCTCCGGCACCACCAGCTCGAAGTCACCGGCACCGGCGTGCAGCCGATCGAGCAGGCCGGCGACGAGGTCGCCGGTGCGGCGGGCCGGCGCACCGTTTTCGAGACGCACCACGATCTCGCTCAACGGTGAGTCGAGGGGCCCTTGATCGAACTTGCGCAGGGCCGTCGACACCGGCACGTAGATCTCGCGCGCCGGCTCACCGAGCTGAACTCCCTGGAAGGAGTCGGCGGTGGCGCCGCCGGTGCTCAGGATACCGACCACCTCGAACCAGACATCGTTGACCTTGAGGTCTTGGCCGATGGCCGGTCCGAAGCCGAAGAGCTCGCGCCGCACCTCGGCACCGATGACGCAAACCTGGCCGTGGTGGGCCTCGTCGCGGGAATCGAAAAATCGTCCCTCGGAGACCCTCAAGCCGGCGAGGCGAGCGTGGCGATGGGAGACCCCGAAGACCAGAGCCTCGCTCTTGCCGCCGGCGGCGAGCACGCGATAAGGCTCGATGCGCACCCGCGGCGACGCCTCGGCGACCCCGGGGACCGCGTCCTCGATGGCGGCGACGTCGCGCAGCGACACGCCGGGGGATTTTTCCCGCGCCTCTTGGAGCTCTTCGCCCTCGGGCGCGGCGTCCCGCACCAAGACATTGTTGAGGCCCAGGCTTTCGATCATCTCGAGGGCCTGCTGCTCGGCCCCGGCACCGATCGAGAGCATCGCGATGACGGCACCGACGCCAAAGATCATGCCCAACATGGTGAGCGCCGAGCGCAGCTTGTGGCCGGCCAGATTCTCGGCGGCGCTGGACAAGGCCTCGCGCAGGTTCAAGGCGCCAGGACTCCTTCGGCGGCGCTCGGCGGCGCGGCCTCCTGGGACGACGCCGAAGAGCTCGACGCGGCGGGATCGACGAGCGCGATCTCGGTTCCTTCGTCGAGGCCTTCGACCACGCTCTGGCCGAGAAAGGTGGTCGCCATCACCACCGATCGAGGCTCGAATCCAGCTCCCTGGCGAGCGAAGACCACGAACTCACCGTCACGCTCGAAAATCGCCTGCCGCGGCACCACCAGAGCATCCGGCCGCTCCTCGACCAGGAGCTCGGCCCGCACCCGCTGCCCCGGCTTCATCACCGCCGGATCGGTCTCCTCGAGGGTCAGTACGACGGAAAAGTACTGCACCGGCGATCCCCGGCGCCGCGGCTTGGCGACCGAGTCGACGCTCTTGACCACCGCGCCGTGGCGCACTTCCGGATGAGCCTCGACCACCAACGACGCGGCCTGCCCCGCCGCCAGCCCTCCGGCATCCGCCTCGAGCACCCAGACCTCCGCCTCCATCTCCGCGAGGTTAGGGATCTCGGCCAGCGGCTGCCCCGCCCAGGTGGTGTCGCCGGTGCGCGGCGGATTGCCGCGCCAGTCGGTCTTGAGCACCACGATACCGTCCTGGGGCGACACGATCTCAAGATCCTCGAGGCTGCTTTCGGCGGTGGCGAGGCGGAGATTGGCTTGGCGCTGCTCGATACCGAGGAGGTCGAGCTGGGTACGCGACAGCTTGGCGCGGTCCGCCTTCGACGATTCGGCGTGGCGCTGCCGGTGGCGGGCGAGATCACCGTCGATCTCGGACTCGATGATTTCGGTGCGGGAGAAGAGCTGCTCGTCGCGCTTCTGAAAGCGCTCCGCCGAATCGAGCTCGAGGCGGGCGACCTCGGCATCGCGATCGAGGTTGGCGAGCTCCGCCTGGGAGGTCGAGTCCTCGGAGCGGCGCTCGAAGCCGAGACGATCGAGATCGTCCCGCGCCTGGGTCATGCGCTCTTCGAAATCGCTCGGATCGAAGCGCACCACCGGCTCGCCCGCCGCCACCCGCGAACCGTCCTCGGTCACCCAGGCGATACGCACCGGGCCTTGAATGGTGCTCGGCACCTTGAGGGCGTTCGACTGGGTGGCCCGCAGATAGCCCTCGGCGGGCACCCGGCGGACGAAGTCGCGACGTTCTAGACGCTGGGTGGGGATCTCCGGGCCGGCGGCGGCGCCGAAGGTCAAGAACAGCACCGCTCCGAGCACCACCACGCCGGCGAGGGCGAGCCAGGACTTCACGGTCGGCCTCCCCCGGTCCGCAGGCGGTCACCGGCCGAGAGGCCCGCCAGCACCTCGACCTGCTGGCGGTTGCTGCGGCCGGTTTCGACGCGCACCGTTTCCTCTCCCCACAGGCTCTTGCGCCGCGCCACCGGTCCGTCCAGGCCTTCGCCGACGGCCGCCACCTCGGCGAGCAGGATGTCGGGGACACGCTCGATCTCGATGGCGCCCTGGAAACGCATGCCGGGACGCATCCGTTCGACGTCGGTGTTCGTGAGCTCGATCTCCACCGCCACCACCTTGAGGGGATTGAAGCGCGAGCGCCGCCGGACGGAATCGCCGAGGGAAACGACCTTTCCGGAGTAGACCTCGTCGGGGTGGGCGTCGAGCCGCAGGGTGACCGCCTGACCGAGGGCGAGAAGGCCGGCGTCCGCCTCCTCCACCTGCCCCTCCGCCATCATGCGTTCGAGATCCGGAATCTCGACCACCTTGTCGCGCTGCCACGCCGAATCTCCCACCCGTTTCTTGTCGCCTCGGTGGTCGGCGCGATGCAGCAAGGTGCCGTCCCGCGGCGCCCGCACCGTCATGCGCTCGATCTGCTGCCGAATCTCCTCGACCCGGCCGGCGGCCCGCGCGCTGCGCTCGCGCCAGGAGGCCAACTGGGCCCGGGACTGACGCCCCATCAGCTCGAGACGCTGTTCGAGGTGGGCCACCTCGTCCGCCGCCAGCTCGCGATCGAGGCGGGTGGTGGCGAGCTGGTTGGCCTGCACCAAATCCTCGGGAACGTCGATCTTGAGATCTTCGCGACGCAGCCGTGCTCGTGCCTCGGCCAGGCGCAGCTCGCTGGCGCGCCGCTCCGAGGCCAGGGTCGTGCCGAGCTTCTCGAGCTCTTTGTCGGCAGATTCCTTCTCCGCCATTTTTTCGAGCAGGCGCCGCTCCAGGTCCGAGGTATCGAAGCGCAGCACCGGCATTCCTGCCTTCACCGCCCGCCCTTCGGGCATCAGGGAGGCGATTTTGTAGGACGCCACGCCCGGCATCGGTGGCGGTCCGAGGAGGTCCGAATAGGCGGCCCGGAGCTCGCCGCTGACCTCGATACCGATCACCAGATCACCACGCACCACCTCGCTCCAGGCTTGCTCCTCGCTGCCGCCGCCGGCCCAGCTCACCACCGCCACCAGCAGACCGACGATCACCGCGGCGAGGGCCAGACGCTTCACCAGGCCTCTCCAACCGCGGCCAGGCGGGTTCCCTCGCTCAAACCTCCGGTGACCTCGCAATGATGCGCATCGCAGGATCCGAGGTCGACTTCGCGCCAGCCCCCGGGAGTCCGAGCCCGCGGGCTCTCGGCGTCGAGATCGAGGGCGGCCCGGGGGGCCAGCAAGGCATCGGCCCGCTCCTCACCGAACACTTCCACTTTCACCGACATCCCCGGCCGCATCCGGTCCGAGTCGCCCTCGTCGAGGCCGACTTCGACGTCGAAGAACCGTCGCAGGCTGCGACTGCTGGCTTCCTTGGCGACCATCGCCACCTGCTCGACGCGGCCGGCGAAGGATTCTTGCGGGTACGCATCGAGGGTGCAGCGAACTTTCATGCCGACGGCCACCCGGCCATCGTCGACATCGGGGAGATCGGCCGCCACTCGCATGGTCGTCAGGTCCGGGATCCGGGCCACCGTCATGCCGACCCAAACCGAGTCTCCGACCTGCAGTTTGCGACCTTCCCAGGGATGATTGCCCACCACCAGAATACCGTCCACCGGCGCCGTCAACTGCAGAGACGAGACGGCGTTCTCGGCGAGGTCGATCTGGCGGCCGAAGCGCTCCACCTGGATGCGCTGAATGGCGAGCTCCGACTCGCTTCGCCGGCGGGTCGCGGCAAGACTCTCGCGCGCCTTGTCGAGATCGATCTCGGCCCGCCGCAGCGCTAGCTGGAGCTCTTCGAACTCGCGCCGCGCCATCAGCGCCTCGGGCACGGCGGCGGCGATGCGCGCCTTTTCGAGGCCGGCTTCCGCCTGGGCGACGGCGAACTCGCCATCGGCGATCTGTAGCTTGCCCTCGGCGCGCTTGCGGGCCAGCTCTTCCTTGTGTTGGGACAGGGTCAGCCTCTTCTCTTCGAGCTCCGTCAGAAAGGGGGTGTTGTCGAGCTCGACCACCCTGTCGCCGGCCACCACCTCGGTACCGTCCTCGGCCATCCAGCGAATCTGCACCTCCCAGGTCGGGGTGCGCGGCACCGCCAGGCTGTGGGCACGACCGGCCACCAGCTCGCCGGTCATCAGGACCCGCGGCGTCAGGGATCCGCGGCTCACCATCAGGTGGCGCGAAGACTCCGCCTCGGCTCCGGCACAGCCGAGCTGGACGAGTCCCGAAACGACGACCGTCGCCAAGATCGCAAAACGCAGGCTCATATGCCTAATTTTACGTTCTCGCGGACACGGTTGTTGGGGCCTCGTCCCAAGAGATTCCTGCGCCGCGCCAAAACTCGGCGTCTAGAGCCGCCTCAACCGAGATAACCGAGGGCGCGGAGCTCCTCGGTGGCGGCCTCATCGAGGGTGGTGCGCTCGGCTTCGAACGCCGCCGCCGTCGGCCAGACCAGCACCGCGTCACCAGAGGAAGGCAGGAGTGGCTGATCCGACACCAATGGGCTCGCAGCGGCCGAGGTATCGGCTGGCGCTCGACGCAGGCGGAGCCGCCGACCGTCGACCTCGACCGCCCGCGGCCCTTGGCCGGGTAGGATCTCGAAGCTGACGCAGAGCTCCTGTCCGGGAGCGGCGGAGAGCTCCGCCGGAGCCGGCCCCGACTGCCACCCTTCGCCGCTCCAGTGGCCGGCCACCGCCAGCGCAGCGCCGTCGACCCAGGTGAGTCGGCGCCCGGCCTCGAAACAGGTCCAGTAGTCGCCCTCTCCCAACCAAGCCAACAGGCGGCCGAGGCGCCGGGCGGCGGGGTCGTCAGGGCTCGGCGGCTGCGGCCGGCGCATCTCCGGATCGCTGCTCGGCTGAAATCCCGCGAGCGCCTGGCGCGGCCGGTCGAAGATCACCAGGGAGTCCCCTTCACCCAGGCGGTAGCGGCGCTCGAAGAGCTCCTGCAGCGAGTTGATGCCGTGGCTGAGCACCGCTCGCGATGGCTGCGAAGGGGCCTCCGCCAGACGGCGCAGCGACCCGCCGAGCAGGCCAGGGTCTTCGAGGCCGGCGAAATCGAGCAGTGTCGGCAGGACGTCGAGGGAGGTCACCGGCGTCGCCACTCGGGCTGCGCTCACGCCGCCCGCCGGCCGCACCAGCAGGGGCACCCGCACATGCTCGTCGAAGACCTCGCCGTGGGCATGCTCGAAGTCGCCGTGCTCGTTCAGGCCCTCGCCATGGTCGGAGGTGACGATCAGCGCTGTCGAGTCGAGCACGCCTCGCGCTTCCAAGTCGTCCAGGAAGCGGCCGAGGTAGTGGTCCATGCGACGCAGGCCGCCGTCGTAGAGGGCGGTGATGCGCTCGACCTCTGCCGGCAGATCGACATCCTTGCGAAAGACGTTGGCCGACTGCTCGAAGGGGCCGCGGTAGTCGGGATCGAGGAAGGGATCGGCGAAGCCCTCGCGATTGAAATAGGGCTGATGGGCTTCGTAGGTGTGGACGAAGAGGAAGAATGGACGATGGCGGTTGGCCGCCACCCACTCGGCGGCCCGGCGGAAGATCACCGCCGCGTCCTTCGGCTCCCAGGCCTGGCCGGAAGTACTGTCGTAGCGCTCGAAGCCCTGGGCGAAGCCCCAGCGCGACCCCAGAAAGCCTCCGTCGGTGATCGCCGCCGTGCGGTAGCCGTCGGCGGCCAGGCGCTCGGCCGCCGTTTCCGCATTCGGGGCCAGGCGATCGGCGACCCGCTGCAGACCGTGCTGGTCCGGCAGCAGTCCGGTGAACATCGAGCCGTGGCTGGGCAGAGTCCAGGTCGAAGTGGAAAAGGACTGCTCGAAGACCCAGGAAGAGGCCGCCAGAGCCTCCAGAGAGGGGCTGGTGGGCCGGTGATAGCCGTAGAGCGACAGATGATCGGCGCGCACCGTATCGAGGGAGATCAGGATCAGGTTGGGGCGCTCGCCGCCAACCGCGGGCGAGGGCCGTCGCAGCAGGCTGAGCTCGGCCCAGGCGACGGTGCCGGCGCCTACCGAGCGGAGGACCAGCTCATGACGGCCGGTCAGCGGCAGATCGAGCCGCTGCTCCTGCCAGCTCCCGGCCGTCGACAGCGGCCACCGCGCCAGCTCGCGCCCGGAGGCCGTTTCGACGACGGCTTCGGCCGAAACACCGCTCGCCGCTCCGGGGACGAGGGCCAGGCTGAAGTCGAGGGCGTCGCCCGGCTGCAGGATCACCTCGCCGCGCCAGGCGACACCGTCGGTCGCGGTCACCGCCCGCCGCTCGCTGCCGGCCAGGCTCACCCACTCGACCGGCTGGGGCCCCGCGGTGGCCAGCAGCAGGCGGTCCGGCGGCTGCTCTCCAGGGCCGCAAGCGCCGAAGACACAGGCCGTCAGCAGCAGCCAGCAGCCGGTCCCCGCCCACCGCATCGGGGCTGGCCTCAGGTCCGGTCCCGGAACCAACCCGCGGTGCGCCCCAGACCGGCCTCGAGGTCGAGGGGATCTGGCAAAGCGAGCTCGCGTCGGGCGACCGAGCCGTCGATCGAAGAGCGCCGCTGCTCCCCCGGTCGCGGCGGTCCATGCTCGGCCCGAATCTCGCTCTCGGCGGCTCGCCGCAGGCCGTCGTAGAGCCCGAGCACCGAGGTCTCGCGGCCGGTGCCGATGTTGTAGATGTGAAAGCCCGGTCGACCGAGCGCCGAGAGATTGGCCCGCACCACGTCGGAGACGTGAATGTAGTCGCGGGTCTGGCCGCCGTCGCCGTTGATGCGCGGCGTCTCGCCGGCGAGCAGGCGGTTGAGGAAGATCGCCACCACGCCGGCTTCGCCATGGGGATTCTGGCGCTCGCCGTAGACGTTGGCATAGCGCAAGCAAGTGGCGTCGAGGGAGTACTCCTGGTGGTAGAAGTAGAGGTAGCGCTCGAGCGCCAGCTTGCTGACCCCGTAGGGAGACACCGGCCGCGTCGGATGATCCTCCGGCGCCGGGTAGACCTCCTGCTCGCCGTACATGGCGCCGCCAGTGGAAGCGAAGAGCACCTGCTGCAGGGCCGCCCGGCGGCCGGCTTCGATCAGATTCAGGCTGCCGACGATGTTGACGTCGGCATCGAAGCAGGGGTCCTTGACGGAGCGCCCGACATCCATCTGGGCGGCGTGGTGAACGAGCACCTGCACCTCGAGGTCGGCGACCGCCTCGGCCGCCTCGCGGCTGCGGATGTCGAGCTCGAGCAGCTCGGCCCGCGGCGATACGTTCTCGCGCTTGCCTCCGGAGAGGTCGTCGATCACCGTCACCCGATCACCGCGATCGAGAAACGCATCGGCCAGGTGAGAGCCGATGAATCCGGCACCGCCGGTGACGGCGACGTGGAGGGGCTGATCGGTTTTGGTCACTTCGAGTTCTCCTGTGATCCGAGAGGCCGTATGCTGGAAGGGTCCGACGCCCGCGAGGTTACCACCGCCACCGCCGCCATGAGCGATCCCTTTTTCGACCTTCCCACCACCCGCACCGACAGCCTGCGAGAGCTCGCCGCCGGCGGGGAGCGCGTGCTGCGCGCCCTCGGCCGACGCCTGCGCCAGGGGCGGAGTCCGCTGCGTCGGGAAGACATCGGCCGCTGGACCCGACCGCCTCTCCCGGACCTCTCGGAGTCTCAGGGACCGGTGGTCCTCTACCTGCCGGCGCTACCGTGGAGCTTTCGCTTCCAGCGCCCGCAGCAGCTCGCCGTCGCCCTCGCCGAGCTCGGACCGGCGGTCCTCTATCTCGAAGCATTCGACCGCCTGCGGCTCAACCCGCCCTGGCGGCGGCGCCTCGACCGGCCGGCCCTGCAGGTGGTGAGCCGACGGCTGCCCGGGCTGCCGGACCCATTCCGCCAGCCGTTCCCGCAAGCAGCGATCGAGCCCTTGGTGGCGGAGGTCGCCGACCACCTCCGGCGCCGCCCAGAGGCGGTGTTCGCCCAGCTTCCCTTCTGGTCGCCCTTCGCGACCGCCCTGGCGCAGCGGCTGACGGTGCCGCTGGTCTACGACCGTATCGACCTCCACACCGCCTTCCCGGGGACTCCGGCGCAGGTCGGCGAGGTCGAGACGGAGCTGCTCGCCGCCGCCGACCTGGTCACCGCCACCTCTCCCGACCTGGCGCAGCGCTCACTGCCCCACGCCCGCCGCGTCGAGCTGCTGCCCAACGCCGTCGACCTCGAGCGCCTGCCCCTCGCGCCGAGCCCCGGCAACCAACCGCCACGGGCCGGCTTCGTCGGCGCCCTCGACGGCCGTATCGACACAACGGCGCTGCGCCGCTGCCTCGACCAGCTGCCCTGGGAGCTGCACCTCGCCGGCCGGGTCGAGGATCCCGCGGTGAGGGCCCTCGGGGCGCACCCTCGAGTCACCCTCTACGGCGAGATTCCGTTCTCGCGGGTCGCGGCGTTCCTCGCCGACCTCGATGTCGGGCTGGTGCCCTACACCGACCAACCGCTGACCCGCGCCATCGACTCGGTGAAGCTCTACGAAATGCTCGCCGTCGGCCTGCCGGTGATCGCCCGCCGGCTGCCCGGCCTGGCCGCCTGGGAAGGGCCCGAAGTCGCCCTCTACGACACCCCCGACGAGCTCGTCGCCAGGCTGCGCCACCGCCGCGAAGACGACGGTCCCGAGGCCCGCCTCCTCCGCCGCCAGCGAGTCGCCAACGAGGGCTGGTCGGCACGCGCTCGCCGGCTGGCGGAGCTCCTCGAGATCCCTGTGCTAGGCTCGCGTTCTTCCGCCCATCCGGACGACTCGGGCCAGCTTCGGACAGGGCCTTCGAATCTCTGAACCGCTATGGCTTCCGCACCGCTCGCCAGCGTCGTTGTCTGCACCCACAATCGCTCCCGATTGCTCGCCGAAGCCTGCCGCTCAGTGCTGGCGGTGGACTTCCCCAGCGACGCCTGGGAGCTGGTGATCATCGACAACCGCTCGACCGACGACACCCTCGAGGTGGCGCACGGAATCGCCGACGAGCACCCCGGCCGTGTGCGCGTCATCGAGGAGCCGGCAATCGGTCTGTCGACCGCCCGCAACCGCGGCATTCGCGAAGCCCGCGGCGAGATCGTCGCCTTCCTCGACGACGACGCCTTCCCCGACGCCACCTGGCTGAAAGCCCTGGTCGACGCCCTGGAGCAGGACTCTGCCCTCGCCGCCGGCGGCCCCGTCGAGCCCCTCTTCGAGGGCGATCTCCCGGACTGGTTCGCCGAGCGCTACCTGCCCTACCTCACCGTTTGGGATCGCGGCGATCAGCTCCATGCGCTGGCCTACAACGAGTATCCGCGCGGCGCCAACATCGCCTTCCGCAAGGAAGCCTTCGAGCGCTTCGGCGGCTTCAGCCCAGAGCTCGGGCGCAAGGGCAAGTCACTGCGCTCTTGTGAGGAGATCGAGATCTGTCTGCGCATCGAGCGCGGCGGCGGCAAGATCCTCTATGTCCCCGGCGCCGGGGTGCGCCACCGGGTCTCGACGGAGCGCATCACGCCGCGTTGGCTGGTCGCGCGCTTCGGCGCCCAAGGCCGCTCGGAAGCGATCATCGACTGGCAGCACGGCGGCATGCGGGGCCTGCGCAAAGGCCTCGATCAGGCCCTGCGCAACGCCGTCGGCGGCTTTCGCCATCGCCATCGCGACGGCAAGCTCCTCGCCCACTGCCACCGCGGCGCTCTGTGGGGCTACATCGACGGCATGGTGCGCTCGGTGTTCACGGTCCGCCGCTACCGACCCCTCGAACCGGCCACCGACTGGCCGACCACGTAATCCCCGGGCCGGGACGAGCGTGAGGAGAGTGTCACCATCTCCTCGGGAGGCCCCACCGTGCTCGACGCACTCTTTCTGCGCCTGCGCAGCAGCGCATTTCTCTACCGCTTCGCACTTTTCACCCGCGTCTTGCTCGCCGCCGGCTTTCTGCCGACGGGCCTGGTCAAGGTGCTCGGTGAGCGCTTCACCCAGATCGCTCCCGATTCGCCGATCGGCGCATTCTTCGAGGCGATGTTCCAGACCGGCCTCTACTGGCGGTTTCTCGGCTTCAGCCAGATGCTCGCCGGCGCCCTCCTGCTGCTCCCCCGCTGGGCTCACCTCGGAGCGGCGGCATTTCTTCCGATCATGGTCAACATCTTCGTGATCACCGTCGCCCTGGGGTTTCGCGGCACTCCGGTCGTCACCGGCCTGATGCTGCTGGCGGTGCTCTTCCTGTGCGCCTGGGACTATCACCGCTTTCGTCCGCTGTTGCGTCAGGGCCCGCCCCTCGAGGGCATCGTCGAGCATCGACTCGCCCCCTTCGAGCGTTTCGGCTTCAGCGTGTTTGCCGCCAGCTTCCTGGCCGCCTTCGCCAGCACGCGAGGTTTCGTGCCGCTCTCCTGGGTCGGACCGGCGATGGTCCTCGGAGGTCTCGCCGGGCTCACCACCGCCGGCTACTTCTTCATCACCCGCTGGCGCCGCCGAAGCGCCGTCAGAGCTTGACGCCTCGGCTCCAGCGGTTGCCGTAGTGCAGCATCAGCGGACGAATCCACGGGAAAAAGAACTCCGCCGGAGTGCGAATTCGGCCCTGGAACAGGCCGCTCACCCAGTCTGCCGCCATGTGCGGCTGAAACATGTCACGCAGCATGTCGAGCACGCCGTAGGGCTCCTCGAGGAGCCGCCAGCCGTAGCCCTCGCTGAGGCAACGCCGCATCAGGGTGCGCAGGTCGTAGTCGTGGGTGTGGGCAGCGAGAGCCTCCGGTCGAACTTCCAGCCGGTAGCCGGCCTCGACCACCTCCCGCTGCCACTTTTTGTCCTCCATGATGGGCGCGAAGCCGAAGGGATGGCGCTGCCAGACATCGCGCCGCAGCGCTGCGTTGACGGTCGAGAACCCGATGCCGTCGAAGCTCTCGATCCAGCGATCCGACTCCCGGGTGAAGTAGAAGCGCTCACCACAGGAGTCCCAGTAGAAGCGCCGCATGCCGTGTTCTCGCTCCTGGATGCCGCCCTGGACTCCGGCGATGTGGTCGTCGCCGGAGAACAGCGGCTCGGTGATGCGCTCGAGCCAGTGGCGATGAACCGGAGTGGCGTCCTGGTTGAGGAAGACCAAAACTTCTCCGCGGGCCTTCGAGGCGCCGAAATCGCGCGTCAATCCGTGGTTGAAGTCCGCGGGATCGATCGCGATGAAGCGTAGCGGGAAACGGCCCATGAGCTCGACATCCTCGGGGCGCGAGCCGGAGTCGACGCACAGGACCTCGAACTCGCGATCGATGCGCTGCTCGAAGATCGCGGCGAGGGTCTCTTCGAGCAGCGGACCGCCATTGCGAGTCGGCAAGATCACCGAGATCGCCGGCCCCGATGTCGACCTCTGGCGCGGCACCCGGTCCGGCTCCGGCATCAGCTCCCAGTAAGCGGAGACCAACCGCTCGGCGCTCGCCCGCCAGTCGTACTCCGCCTCGACGAGCTCACGCGCCGACGTCGCCAGACGCTGTCCCAGGGCTTCGTCCTCGAGCAGGCGAACGATGGCGTCGGCGATCGCTTCGGCGCTCTCGGCCAGCAGCAGGTGCTGGCCGTCCCGACATCGAATGCCCTCCGCCCCCACCGTTGTCGAGACCACCGGCAGCCCCGCCGAAAAGGCCTCGAGAATCTTCAGCCGGGTTCCGGAACCGGCACGAATCGGGGCGACGAAGACGCGGTGTGAAACGAAGTAAGGCAAGACGTCGGGAACCGCGCCGAGGACCTCGACACCGTCGCGCCCATGGTGGCCGAGGACGTGGTCCGGCGGCCCCACTCCGACGATATTGAGGGTCGCTCCAGGCAGCCGTTGTCGCACCTGGGGCCAGATCTCGGAGAGCAGGAAATCGACCGCATCGACATTCGGGAGGTGCTGGAAGTTGCCCAGGAACAGCACCTGGTCCGGCCGCGGCGCGGCGGAAGGACGCTGCAGCCGCTGGGTGTCGACGGCGTTGGGAACGACTCGAATGCGCTCGCCGCGATCGCTCAGGAAGGAGGCCAGATAGCGCCCGTCGTCCTCCGACATGACGTGCACCTGGTCGACGGTCTCGCAGACCTCGACCTCGTAGCGAAAGAGGCGATGACCATCACCGCGCGAGGTTCCGAAGACGCGGTCGTGGCGGTAGCGGCGGTGAAAGCCGGCTCGCCGCCGACGATAGCGCGACCGGAAGGTGATGTCGATCTCGGTGAGGATCTTGCGCGGCACCGCCACCCGCGGCGCATACTGTCCGAGCTCCGTGTACTCGAGCTGCAGGATGTCGATGTTCTTTTCCGAAATCAGCTGCTGGAGCCGACGGGTTACCGCCGGCGACCGAAAGAGCTGCACTCCGGGGGCCCGCAGGCCCCAGAAGTCCGGCGCCAGAATCGGCTGCCAGGCATAGAAGTAGAGGCCGGCGCAGTAAGGCTCGAGGGCCTCGCGCTGCTCGCGGTTGTCCTTCTGGCGGCTGAAGACCAGCAGGTAGAGATCCACCGAACGGCTGATCTCGCGGATGAGGTGGAAGAGGCGCACCGCCCCGCCATGGTTCACCGGATAGATCGGGTACGGCGACACCATCAAGACCCGCGGCCGACGCCCCTCCCGCGGTGCCGCGACCGGCTCCTCGACGGGACCGAGGGCCAAGCTCTCGGGTTCTTCCTCGCGCCGCCTGCGGGCCGCGTCGAAGCGCTCCCGGCTATAGCGCGACAGGTAGATCCGGCCGGCCGTGTGGGGCACAACCAGCAGCAGGTTGAGGAACCAGCGGCGCAAGCGCCACCAGACGACCCGCAGGCCTCGCACCAGCCAGCGCAAGCGCCTGGTCAAGGCTCGACGGAGGCGCGCGAAGAGTCCCGGCTGACGCAGCAGGGCCTCGATGCCGCGCCCGAGAGCTCGCAGCGGCGCCAACAGCACGGCGATGCCGAAGAGATAGAGCATCCACAGCTTCCACATCTTGGAGGCGTGGATCTCGTCGAGCTCGCCTTCGACCTCGTCGAGGCGCTGACCCAGCTCGTGCTCCTGCTCGGCGCCCCGCGCCCGGTCGGCCGCGATGCGAGCACCGAGGAATTCGATTTCCCGCCGGGCCGCCGCGAGCTGTTCCTCGAGGTCTCGCACCCGCTCGTCGCGAGTCACTCCGTCTCCCTGCTCCGGGCCCCCCTGGTCCGGGCGACCCTGCTCCGGGCGACCCTGCTCCTGAGAAGCCTCGCCGTTCGGTGGTGAGCCCGGGTCTTGCGTCATGATGCCTATTGCAGGTAGCCGAGGGCCTTGAGCTGATCGCGGGTCTCATCGTCGAGGGCGGCCTCGGCCCCGGCGCCGCCGATGCCCATGACCTCGCGCTGGGCCTGGTTGTCGCGCGCGATCTGCTTGCCGAGGGCGACGAGGCGGCGCAGCTCCCGGCTCTCTCGGCCCAAATTCTCCTGCTCCCCAGGATCGCTCTCGAGGTCGTAGACCTCGGGCTCGCCACGCAGGATCAGCTTGACCTCGTCCTGAACCAGGGAGTAGGCCGACAGACCGCGGCCCGGCGGACCGGCATCCCCCGGCAGGCGACGCAGCTTCTCGCTGAAGACGAACTCCGGCACACGCTGGCCCTCGGCCACCGCCACCAGGGACTCTCCTTGAAAGCTTGCTGGCAGCTCCGCGCCCACCATCTCGAGCACCGTCGGCGCCAAGTCGATCAGGCTGACGCGAGTCGAAACCCGTCGCGGCGGTGCGCTCGGGTGGTGCACCACCAGGGGCACGTGGAGCAGCTCGTCGTAGAGCTGATCGTGCAGGAAGCGACCGTGCTCGAAGAACTCTTCCCCGTGGTCCGACATCAGCACGATCAGGGTCTCGCCGGGCAAGGCCTCGATCGCCGTCAACAGCTCACCGAAACGCGCGTCGATCTCGCGAATCTCGCTGTCGTAGAGCGCCAACAGGTGCTCAAGATCCTGCGGATCGGACGAATCCACCTGCTCCCAGAAGGTGTCCCTGAGCTCGAGAAAGCTGCCGTTCTCGGTCATCGCCAGCAGCTCGTCTCGCCGGCTCACGATGTCGCCCTCGTAGTCCTGACCGAAGGCCAAGGTCTCGGGCGTGTAGGGATCGTGGGTGTAATAGGCGTGGAAAAAGAGAAAGAAGGGCTCCGCGGGAGCCTGCCGCAGCCAGGCCAGGGCGTCGTCCATGTCGCCGTTGACGTAGTGCTCGAAGCCGCGATCGAAGCCGTAGAGGGGCGAGACATTGCCGCCACCGTGGAAACCGGCGGTCGAATAGCCGGCCCCTTGCAGCAGCTCGGCGAGGGTCGGAACCACCTCATCGAGGGCCCGCCCTCCGCCCTTGGCGGCGTTGCGTACCAGATGGACCGAAGGATAGGTCGAAGTGAACACCGACATGTGCGAGTCGGCGGTGTGGTACGACACGCTGTAGGCGCGCTCGAAGACCGTCGAGCGGGCCGCCAGGGCATCGATGTTGGGCGAAGTCGGCCGCGAGTGGCCGTAGGTCCCGAGACGATCCGCCCGCAGGGTGTCCAGGGACACCAAGACGACGTTGCAGTCGGCACAGGCGTAAGTTGGCGGCTCCACCCCTTTCCCGCCGCCGATACAGCCGACGAAGGTTCCGGAGAACGCAATCAGCAGCCAACAGAGCGCCTGGCGGCGACCAGCGAGCGACATGCCGTCTCCCTGCATGCGATTCGGGAAGGGTGGTGGGGCGGGCAAGAACCCAAAAACCCCGACCGAGGGACCCTCAGTCGGGGTTTTTCGACCTACTCTAGGTGGGTCGTCGAACTACCGGGTGGACGAGTACTCGTCCATGTAGATGCTGCCGGAGACGCCGGCGTCGATCTCGTCGATGGCGCCCATGCGCACCCGGTCGATGTTCCAGGTGTCCATGGTGATGCTGGCGGTCGCGCGCTGCGTGCCGTTACGGAAGACGGTCACGGTCTCGTTGGCGCGATCCCAGGTGATCTCGATGAGATTGTCGTTGTTGCCGAGGAAGAACTCGCCAACGAAGTTGAAGAGCGGCGTGTCGTCGCGCTGCAGGATCGCCAGGCGGTAGCCGGTGTTGGCAATGTTGCGCTTCAGGGTGACGAACAGATGCTGACGCGGGTTGTTGCCCTGCTCACGGTAGGCCTTGAGGACCCGGAAACGTCCCGGAGTGCCGTTGCCGCGCTCAGGCAACATCACGTCGTTGGGGTCGATCTGGAAGGCCAGATTGACGAACGGCTCCTGGTTCGGGTGGTCGCTTTGCACGTAGGCCGAGTTGGTGTCCGTCAGGACGACCTCGAGGCCGCACGGGCTGCCACCACAAGCGGTACCCACGGAGCCCGACAGAGCCGCCGCAGCGTTGACATTCAAGCTATTCGCCGACGCCGGCACTCCGACGAACACGAAGAGCGCTACGGCAAGAAACGCGAGACCAGTCTTCATTTTCACCTGTATTACCTCCGGTCCAAGTTGTCGGACGACGTGAAGCCCTTCAAGCGAGCGCCGTCCAAATGCAATTCCATCGAACAATCGATGACCCGTTTAGCGTCGGTCTTTGAATGCACCGAGGCGTATGCTACCCGAAACTGGTCTCCAAGGCCAACCCGATCCTGCTGGCCCCCCACCCCATCGTTTTCACGTGTCGACGAAGGGTGTGAATAGGCGGCAGAAAATCCTTGCTCCGGGTTGCAGGCTGCAATCTATGCCTGCATGTACTCCTCGCATTCTACTGAGCCCGATGCCAAAGCGCAAATCCCTGCAGCGCCTGCCAGTGGGCTCCCCGTTGAGATAACATCGCGCCCCCCATGAAGCCGCTCCGCCAGGGCGCTTGCCGCCTTCTCGCCGCCGCCCTGCTGGCCCTTTTCGGGACCGCTTGCCAAGAGCCTCCCGACCAGTCCCTGATCATCCTCTGCATCGACACCTTGCGGGCCGATCACGTCGGGGTTTACGGCTACGACCGGGATACGACGCCCAACCTCGACCGGATGAGTCGCGCGGGCGCCGTCTTCGACGACGTCATCGCGCAGTCCAACTGGACCGTGCCGGCGACTGCCTCGATTCTGACCTCTCTCTATCCTTCGCAGCACGGCGCGGGCCTGCGCGGCGACGTGCGCCATCTCGGCCAGGAGCGACCACTACCGATGGCGGGAGAGGTTCAGAACCTCGGGGAGATTCTCTCCGCGGCCGGTCTGAGGACCGCCCTGCTGTCGGCGAATCCCTATCTCTACGGTCCCTTCAAAGAGGGCTTCGACCTCGCCCAGGTCGGCCGCACCGACGCCACCTCCCTCACCGACCGCGCCATCGAATGGCTGCGGATCGCTCCCGACAAGCCTCACTTCCTCTACCTCCAGTACATCGATCTGCATCAGCCGCTGGAGCCTCCGGAGCCCTACTTCGATTACTTCGAGGTGCCCTACACCAGCGTGCGCGGCGACCAGCACGTCAATTGGGGCTACCCGCGTCAGGAGGATCTCGACAACCGCGCCTTCCGCAGCTACAAGGCGCACAAGATCGCCCTCTACGATGGTGCCCTGCGCTACGTCGACGCCGAGATCGGACGCCTGCTGGCGGCCCTCGAAGAGCTCGGCCTCGACGACTCGACGCTGGTGATGGTGACCTCCGACCACGGCGAGGAGTTCTGGGACCATGCCGAGATCGGGCGTCAGCTCGGCGGCGACCCGCGGGACATTTGGGGCATCGGCCACGGCCACTCGATGTTCCGTGAGCTGCTCCAGGTGCCCTGGATTCTCACCGGCTCCGGAATCCAGGAAGGCCAGCGCATTCCCTGCCCGGCTCGACAGCTCGACATCGCCCCGACGGCTCTGGCACTTCTCGGCCTCGAGATTCCAACGGAGATGCAAGGCGTCGCCCTCGACCCGCACTTGCGCGCCGCGAACCCGGTCGACTGCACTCCCTTGCCTCAGATCGCCGAATCGCCGGCCTACGGACCGGACAGCCAATCGGTGACCTGGAAGGGTCGCAAGCTGATTCGTCGTTTCGACGGCGTCGAGCTGCTCTACGACCTGCGCCAGGATGCCGCCGAGCGAAGTCCTCTCACGCCCTCTCAGGATCTGCCCATCGCAGGCCTCCAGGCCTTGATCGACCGCGAGCTGGCGGAGCCGACGGCGGCTCCCGAAGGCGAGCCGGCGGCCTATGACGCCGAAACCGAGGCTCAGCTCCGAGCCCTGGGCTATCTCTAGCCGCGAGCCGGCCATTTCCTCGATGGCGATGGTCCCGACCAGGAGTCCTCGGCAGCGCCGTCACGCAGTCCTCGGCTGGGCTCTCACCGGCGCCTTGCTCGCCGGCCTCGGCTGCCAGCAGGAGACGGCGCCCCCGAGCGGACCGTCGGTTCTGCTGATCTCCCTCGACACCTTTCGCGCCGATGGCCTCGGCGCCCTGCGCCGGGGACCGTCGATCACCCCCGAGCTCGACCGTTTCGCCGCCGACAGCATCGTCTTCCGCCACGCCATCGCTCCGATGGCCTTCACCCTGCCGTCGCACATGTCGATGTTCACCGGTCTCAACCCCGGCGCTCACGGGGTCTCGACCGAGAAGGATCGCCTGACGGCAGCCCTGGTCACCCTGCCCGAGATTCTGCAGGAGGCTGGGTACCGCACCAGTGGCCTGGTGACCAACGACTGGCTCAAAGCGGACTTCGGCTTCGGCCGCGGCTTCGACAGCTACAGCCGCTTGCGACATCGCCTGACCTACGCCGATCGGCTCAACCGCGAGGCCCTCGACAAGCTGCCCCGCGACCCCGAGCGCACCCCCTTCTTCCTCTTCCTGCACTACATGGACCCGCACTCCGACTTCACCCAGGTGGCCAACAACCAGCTGCCCTACTACGCACCACCGGAGTTCCGTTCGGCGGGACCGGCGGGGGAAGGCTTCTGCGACCCGCAAGGCAACTGCGCCACCCAGTACCTGCTGCAGGCCGATCGTGACCAGCGACCGCTACCGGCCGCGGAGATCGACGCCATTCGTCGTCAGTACGAAGATGGCCTGCGCTATCTCGACGCTGAGCTCGGACGGCTGTTTCAGGAGCTACGACGCCGCGGCCTCTACGAGCGCATGCTGATCGTCCTGACCTCCGACCACGGCGAGGAGTTTCGAGAGCATGGCCGCTTCTTGCACAGCCAGGTGTACGAGGAAACGGTGGCCGTGCCACTGGTCGTCAAGCTCCCGGAGGGCCGTCTCAAGGGGCGCCAGATACCCCACGTCGTGCGGTTGATCGATCTGCTGCCGACGATCACCGACCTCCTCGGCCTGGCATCGCCCCCGGACCTGCAGGGACGCTCCTTGGTTCCGCTGATCGAGAACGGCGATTGGGACGGCCTGCCGGCGCTCAGTCAGGACAAGCTACGGCGCAGCCGTTTTTCCTTGCGCACCCGGCGCTTCAAGGTGATCCACGACTTCCAGGACGGCCACACCGAGCTGTTCGATCTGCTCGAAGATCCGGCGGAGCTGGAAGATCTCTCGCAGGCTCGCCCCGGGTTGACGGAGCGGCTGCGCGACCGCCTGCAGCAAGAAGTGCGCGACAACCGCCGGCGCTTCAACGCCCTGCCGCAAGACACCGGCGAGGAGGACAGTCAGCTCAGCCCGGAAGAGCGCGAACGGCTGAAGAGCCTCGGGTATCTCTGAGTCGTTTCAGGGGGGCTGGGCGCCCCCCTCGCCCGCACGCGCATGTCGCGCGGGCTCACCCCCGTCCGCGGCGCCTTCGGCGCCGTGGACG
>JBCCHV010000060.1 GCA_039028635.1 Acidobacteriota bacterium | reverse complement strand
GCCGGCCTGACGACGAGCAGCAGCTGGTGCACGACCGGCCTCGGCACGCCGGACTACCGGATGGCCCACACGATCGAGCATCGGCTGTCGGCGAAGACCAAGTTCCTCGCCCCGGGGGGCGGCACGCTGCCGCTCCGCGAAGGCCACTTCGTGAGAAATCTCACCATCGACAAGGCGACCGGTCTGCCGAAGCGCAGCGTCGACCCGGCGGGGCTGATCACCGACTACTCCTACGATGCTCTCGGGCGCCTGACGGCGGAGAAACCCACCTCTGGGGCCTGGGTCGAGTACGAGTACAAGAAGCCGACCTCGAGCCAACTCGCCCGCATCAACGTCCGGCGTCGCGCCCAAGGGCAGACCACGGGAACGGCCCTGACCTCGCAGGCCTCCTGGTACGACTCCTTCGGCCGGGTCTGGCACGAGCGGGACGAGCTGCCCGGCGGTGTGACCTCGAAGCAGGTCTCGTCCTACTACCCGAACGGCTGGCTGCGCTGGAAGAGCGTCGCCCACTCGGGCACCACCTCCGGGGTGAAGAAGACCTTCCACCAGGACTACGATCCCTTCGGCCGTCCGGCGGAGATCGTGCCTCCGGACGGTGCCGCCCACGCGATCGATTTCGAGTACCGTGGTATCCGGCAGGTGAAGCGCACGGTGTCGGTGGCCACTGGCACGGTAGGGCAGGAGACGCCGTCATCGACGATCGAGCGCTCCGATGCCTACGGGCGACTGATCGAGGTGGAGGAGCCCTCGGCTCCGGGCGGCGCCAACGTCTCGACCCACTACAGCTACGATGCCGCCAACCGCTTGACGCGGGTGCATACGACCGCCCAAGGGGTCAGCCAGGCCCGCCTCTTCGACTACGACGGCCGGGGTTTCTTGACCCGTGAGAAGCACCCGGAGCTCGGCACCTTCGGCAACGGCAGCCTCGAGTTTTCGGACTACGACGCCTTGGGCAACGCCGGGCGGCGGCGGATTGGGTCGGCTGGTGGCGCCTCCAGTGGCGCCTTCGATTTGCTGCAGGACTACGACGCCCAGGGGCGGCTGACTCGGATCAAGGAGCGGCGATACCAGGGAGGTATCCAGCGGCCGATCAAGGAGTTCACCTACGGCACTGGGGCCTGGGCGGGCAACCGCTCCCTGGGCAAGGTCGAGACGGCGATCCGCCACAATTGGATCGCCCCGCCCTGGAACCCCTCGGCGGGCGAGGTCGACGTCTCGGTGCAGGAGGTCTACACCTTTGGCGGCGTGGCCGGCCGGCCGTCGCAGCGAAGGACGACGCTGTCGTCCCTGCAGACCTTCCACCAGTCCTGGATCTACGACGACCTCGGCAACGTCACCTCGCGCACCTATCCGCAGTGTTTGCACTCGCCCTGCGCCGGCACCACGACGAACCGCACCGTGCCCAACAGCTACACCCGTGGCCGGCTCACCGCCGTGCCGGGCTATGCGCCGTCGATCACCTATCATGACCACGGCATGCTCGACACGGTGGCTCACGTCAACGGCACCTCGACCTATCACCGCAAGGACGCCTTCGGCATCCGGCGGCCAGGCTCGATCGGGGCCTCGGGCGTGGTCGGTTTGACGGAATCGACGCCCCTCCAGCAGAGCCAGGGGCTGGTCTATCAGTATGACGGCGCTGGCAACGTCAAGTTTCTCGGCGACGAGGTCTACCAGTACGACGCCGTCTCACGGGTGGTGAAGGGCACCATGGGCGGGGGCAACTCTCAAAGCTACAGCTACGACGCCTTCGGCAACATCTCTGCCGTCTCCACCGTGCGCTCCGGCATTTCGACGACCCGCGGTTACGGCATCGTCCGCTCCACCAACCGCCTGAGTGCCACCGGCTACGACGCCGCCGGCAACCAGCTCCACTTCGGCTCCGGCACGACCGGCTACACCTACACCTGGGACGCTTTGTCCAAGCTGAGGTCCAAGCAGAGCGGCAACGGTGCCATCGAGGACTACTACCTCTACACCGCCGACGACGAGCGCATCAACACCCTCCACTGGGCCGAAAGCCCGATCGAAGAGACCTGGACCCTGCGCGATCTCGGCGGTCAGGTGCTGCGCACCTGGGGCACCGTCGGAGGCTCCGCCGGCACCTGGAACCACCGGGAAGACCACATCCACCGGGATGGTCAGCTGCTGGCTTCCTGGAGGCCGGCCGAGGGGCTACGCTTCTTCCACCTCGACCATCTCGGCACGCCCCGGCTCATCACCAAGGCCGATGGGAGAAGCGCCGGCCTTCATACCTATTTCCCGTTTGGGGAAGAGTCCGTGCCCAATGGGTCCAGTGAGCGGATGAAGTTCACCGGCCACGAGCGGGACACCCACGGCACCGCCGGTCAGGGCGATGACCTCGACTACATGCATGCCCGGTACTGTAATCCGCTGAACGGGCGGTTTCTCTCAGTCGATCCGGCCAGGGAATCCGGCAAGCCCGGAGCGCCCCAGAGCTGGAATCGCTATGCCTATGGGCGAGGCAACCCGGTCAAGTTTGTGGACCCCGATGGAAGGGAGACCTCGGTCGCGCTGGCATTGGAGCGCGACATCGAGGCCCTCCACAATGGCGAGATCACGACTGAGCAGTACCATCTCAATGTCAAGAGAAGGGCTCAGGGAGGTGCTTTAGGCGTAGTGGGAGCGTTGGGTGGATTGACGACCGCTAGGGTAGCAGGGGCGGTTGGCGGCAAGGTCCTGATTCAACGCGCCAAAGGCGCCCTTGCTCGTGCGTTCTCAAGAGCTAAGAGTAGGCTGGGGGGAGCCAAGTCTCCTAAGTCAACTCGTGGCCTTCAGCGTCAGCTGGAAAGTCATAAAAAGAAGCTTGCGGACTTCAAGAGAAATCCTGATAAATTTGACAATAAGGGGTTCCTCAGAAAGGCAAGTCCCGAGAGAAGGAAAAAGATCATCGAGGGACGGATCAAGAGCCTTGAGAGACAGATTGAAAATTTTGAAATGCAGATCAAGAACCAGGCTGGAGGTTCCTTGTGATTGTGAAAGTGAAAGACTTGCGAATTGTATCCAATATCCTTTTCGATTACCTGGAGTCAACGGGAAGGGGGGATGTGAGAGTAGAGGAAGACTTCTACTGGTCGGTGCCTCAGGAGCATGTCTATAACCCTGCTTGCGATCCTGAAGAATTGTTTGTAGGTCAGTTAAGTGATGACTGTAAAGAGCTGTCGGCAATTCTCAGCGGCGAGAATCCTCCCATCGGGTATGCATTGGTGTGGCTGTCAGCAGTTCTGCGGGTTGTTGGGGAGAAGACGGTTTCTTAGCGCCCAGACGAAGTGGCTAAGATTGAGGCTGGATTGGGTCGAGGTTCTGAGGCTGCGAGAAGAGAGATTTCTTGGCTAGCGCGAAGGCTGAGCAGGGCTGTTGGAGGGCGAGCGAAGACGGGCTAGACAGCCACCTCAGCGCTCTCATTTGGCATGCCCAATACGGCGCTTCACGCCAACGACACCTCAAGCTATCGCTGCAGGTGGGAATCTGACAACGGGCTCGATCAGAGCCTCTTTCTGGTCAGGGGGCGAGTATGCCAAGTGCACTCGAAGACCTTCAGGTTTGGTTCGCAAAACAATGCGATGGAAGCTGGGAGCACGGTAGCGGAATAGAACTAAAGACTCTTGACAATCCGGGATGGTTGTTGAGGGTTGACCTGTCCGGGTTCTCATTGGAAGGGTATGCGTCTCCGAGTTTGGTCGAAGGCCGTTCCGATAGCGACTGGGTTCGCATTGAGGTCGTCGATTCTGAGTTTAGAGGATTTGGGGGTCCCGAAAACCTGGAAGAACTGATGTCAAGATTTATCGATTTTGTCGCCGACCTCAATCCATCTCATTGATGGGAGAGGCGAGCTGCACATGTTGCTCACCTCTATTCGAGGACTTCGATCTTTGAGTCGTTGACTGATTGAATAATCTGAGGCCGGGAATAGGCGAATCAATGGGAAGACCCAACTGCTGGCCTTGCACCCCCCACCGACGAAGACCGCGTTCGGAGCCTTCCCGCTAGCTGCCCTGGCGTGCTAGCGCCCGGGCGCGGTCGAGGAGGTCGTCGACCCGTTCGCGCTGGACGGCGGGGTTGCCGAAGGAGCTGGTGTCGCCGCGGATCATGCCGTCGAAGATGGTGTGGAGGCGACGCAGCTCGTCGAGGCCGCGGCGGGCGGTGCGGCAGGATTCTTCGGGGCAGGTGCAGCGGCGTTCGGCGCTGGAAATGGCGTCGTTGATGCGTGCCGTGGACTGGCCCCAGGCGGCGAGGTCGTGGGGTGGTGTGCGGAAGGCTCGCGCTTCGATGGCGAGGTCGCGGCTGACGCCCTGGGCCGCTTCGACACAGACGGATCCTTCGCTGTTGCCTGCGCTGGTGGCGACGGCGGCGGTGTTGCTGCCGGTTCCCACCACCTTGGCCTGCAGCCAGGGCCAGAGCTCGGTGACTCCGAAATAGAGAACTGCGCCGTAGATGGCCAGCCGAAGCAGGCCGGCAAGGGGCCTTCGTGCCATGGTTCGCTCCCGGGTCGGTTGTTCTGCCAATCTTAGCTTGTCGGGCCGAGTCCCCCCGTAACGCCCGCCCGGTGGACGGCTTTCCGGTGAGCTGGTAGCTTCCTTCCGGCCCCTCTCTCGTCCGATACTTGGCGCGCACCATGGTCTCCACTCCATCGTCGACGATCCCTCGCGGTCGCGGTCCGTTCGCCCAGAACCACTGGCTGGGTCAGCTCGTTCTGGCCGCGATGCTCGGACTGCTGGCGCTGGCGGTTTCCTACCCGCAGACCTTCCTCGCCTCCGAGACCCGGGTGCCGGGCAACTGTGGGGACAGCCGCTTCAACCACTTTCTCTTGGAGCACACCTGGGGCTGGCTGCGCGGTGAGGAGCTCCACCGCGAGCTCTGGGACCTGCCGATCTTCTACCCGGCGGTGGAAGACACCTATGCCCATAGCGACCTGCTCCTCTCCCTGGCACCCCCTTACTGGTTGGCGCGGGCCCTTGGGCAAGGGCCCGAAGGGGCATTCCGGAGCTGGCTCTTCGCCGTGCTCTGGCTCAACTACCTGGCAGCCTTTTTCCTGCTGCGGCGGGGCTGCGGAGCGGGAACCACAGCGGCCGCCTTGGGGGCCTTCCTGATCGCCTTCCCGATCTCGCGCCTCCACCAGACGCCCCACCCGCAGCTCTTGCCGTGTTTCTTCGTGCTGCTCGCTCTCTGGGCCGTGATCGCCTATGGCAAACCTCTGGTCCGAGGGCAGCGCGACTCGTCGCCAGGGCGACCCTGGCCGGCGATCGTCACGCTGGTGTTGGCCTCGGTGGCGCAGCTCTATGGCGGGTTTTATTTCGGATTTTTCTGGGGCTTGATCCTGGCCGGCGTATTGGCGGCGGTCTTGCTGGTGCGAAGCCTCCGCGGTCCCCTGCTGCGGGCCCTGCGCCGCGATCTGTGGGTTTGGCTCGGTGCCGGTGTCGGAGGAGCTTTGCTGCTGGTGCCGCTGGTTAGTCACTATGCAGCGGTCGCGGGCCGCAGCGGCGTTCCATCCTGGAACGAGGTGGCCCAGTACCTACCGCGGCCGGTGAGCTGGATCTTCGTCAGTGACGCCAGCCATCTCTATGGCTGGATGAAAGGCACGGGCCCCTTCGGCGGCTTGCCGGCGGCCTACGAGCAGGCGATTGGGATCGGCCTCTTGACCACCCTCATGATGGTCGGGGCGCTGTTTCTCCGCCGTCGTCATCCCGCAGTTCAGGTGCTGCTGTTGGTGACCGGCGGGATGGTCTTGCTGACCACCATCTTCTTCGGTCAGCAGGGCTCGCTGTGGCGATTGGTCTATGCCCTGCACCCGGGATTGGCGGCGACTCGGGCGATCTGTCGCGTCGGTGTTCTGGTGCTACCCCTGGCGGCGGGTCTGAGTCTGCCGCTGCTGCTCGCTGGACAGCGCGGCTGGCGCTGGGGGATTGGGGCCGTTCTCGGGCTGCTGTGTTGTGCCGAGCAACTCGGCGTGTCGCGCAGCTACGACCCGTGGCGCGAGTCGGCGCTGGTGGCGACGATGGCCGAGCAGGTCGATCCGGATTTTCCTGCCTTCCTGGTCAGCCAGCGCGGCGGCGGCTCTCCCGGCTGGTTGCTCAGCATCGATGCCATGTGGGCGGCGGAAGCGGCGGGCGTTCCCACCGTCAACGGCTACTCCGGACGTTTCCCGGCGGGTTGGTCGCGGACTCTGGGAGACCCGAAGAGTGGCACCCGGCCGGTACGGCAGGAGCTTCGCATGACCCTCGCCCGCTGGCTCGAAGACCACGGCGCCGACCCTTGGGACGTACAGCTTCTGCAGGTGCCCGCCAATTACCGCAAACGGCGTGGCCGAACCGGCCGCTACTGCTTCTGATGGGTACCGGTTGGCAGGGGGAAGGCTCAGCCTCGCGACGGCCGAGGGTAGGACTCGTCGGGGCACTCCGATGACAGGTCTTCGAGGGCGCGACCTCCTGCTGGCGGGAGTGCTCGGTCTGCTGGCGTTGGCGGTGGTGCACCCCCGCACGCTGGTCGCCGGCGCCGAGAGGACTCCGGGCGACTGTGGCGATACGCGCTTCAATCACTACCTCCTCGAGCACACCTGGGGCTGGGTGGCCGGGGAGGAACATCACCAGCCGTTGTGGGATTTGCCGATGTTCTTCCCGGCGGGAGAGAACACCTACGCCTACAGCGACTTTCTGCTCAGCTTCGCGCCCCCCTACTGGCTGGCTCGGGGCTTGGGATTCGAGCCCTTCGAGGCCTACGTCGGTTGGTTGCTGTTCGTCTTTTGGCTCAACTACGTGGCGGCCTTCGCCCTGCTTCGCTGGTCGCTGCCGGCGAGCCGCTTGGCCTCGGCCCTGGGGGCTTTTCTGATCGCCTTTCCGGTCTCGCATCTCAACCAGGTCTCCCACCCCCAACTGCTGCCGATGTTCTTCGTCCTGCTCGCCATCGGCGGGGCGCTGGCCTATGGACGCCACTTGGAATCCCTCTCCGGGAACCGCAGGGCTCGTCGCTGGAGCTTGGGAGTGGTGGCTCTGTCGACGGTGGCGCAGCTCTACGGGGGGTTCTATCTCGGCTTCTTCCTGTTGCTGGCTCTGGTGACCTTTGCCGTCGCCGGATTGGCCCAGTCTGCCTTGCGTCGCCCACTGCTGGCCGCCTGGCGGGACGATCTCTGGGCTCTGTCGGGCTGGGGTCTCGGCGCCGCCCTGCTGTTGGTTCCCTGGGCGCAACGCTATGGTGCCGCCGCCGGCGAGGTCGGTTTGCGGCAGTGGTCCGAGGTGGTCGGTGGCTTGCCGCGGCTCACCAGCTGGCTGTTCGTGGCGCCGGCGAGCCATTTCTATGACTGGATGCGCGACACGCTCCCGGTTCCAGACTCCCTCGAGCAGGCGGTCGGCGTCGGCCTGTTGACCACCGGAGTCGTGGTCGCAACCCTGGTGAGCGGTCGCCGTCATCTGGCGATGCGATGGCTTGGGAGCGTCGCCCTCTTGCTGGTCGCGGTGACGACGGCGGTGGGCGGTGTGTCCCTCTGGCGGGTGTTTTTCGAGCTCGTTCCTGGGGTCTCGGCGGTGCGAGTGCTGTGTCGCCTGGGCCTGCTCCTGTTGCCGCTTCTGGCAGGGGTGACGATTGCCTGGTTGGTGGATCGGGCCGGTTCCGGTTGGCGGCCTTGGGTGGTCGGGCTCGCCCTGTTGTGTTGCGTCGAGCAACTCGGGGCGCCGACCACCTATGACGCCGAGCAAGAGCATCGTCTGGTGGAGCGCCTGGCGGAGCAGGTCGATCCGGAGAAGACCACCTTTCTGATCAGTCAGCGCGGCGGGCGGATTCCCAACTGGCTCCTTCATATCGATGCCATCTGGGTGGCGGAGGTGGCCGGGACTCCGTCGGTCAATGGCTACTCTGGCAAGTTTCCGGCTCGCTGGACACCGGCCCTGATGTCTCCTCGCAGTGGCAACAAAGGGGCGCGCCAGAACCTCTGGGGTGAGCTCTATCGCTGGCTGGCGGTGCAGGGCGCCGATCCGGCGGACGTTCAGCTGCTGCAGCTGCGCCCTCGCTACCGCAAACCCGAAGCGAAGCGCGGTCCCTACTGCTACTGACCGGCCGCTGCGGCGGTCGGCGTGGTGAGCTCCGGGCCTGCCGGGCCGGCGGCGATGCGCCGGGCGAGAGCCAGGAAGGCCAGGCACAGCAAGACGCCGGCGACGGTGCAGCCGTGCCAGAGAACGGCGTCGCCCCAACGCTCGAAGACCATCGTCCCGATGGCCGGGGCCAGGATGAAGGCGAAGGAAAAGGTGCTGGCGAAAAGCCCCATGTAGCGCCCGGCCCTCGGCCCTTCGGCGCGTTGGGCGACGAAGCCCTCGAGGAATGGAAAACAGAGCATCTCGCCGACCGTCCACACCACCACCGCCGCGGCGGCGAACGCAAAGGTCGAGCCCCAGGCGGTGAGACCGACGCCGACCCCCAGAAACAGCGCTCCGGCAGCCGCGACGCGCAGCGGTGAGCGGCGCTTCAGGAGCTGGGCGAGGGCCATTTCGAGGGCGACGATCAGCAGCGTATTGATCGCCATCAGCAGGCCGATCCGGTCCTCCTCGAGTCCGTAGCGGTCGGTCAGGGCGAGGGGATAGCTGCTCCACAGCTGGAACAGGATGATCGCCAGCAAGGCGGTGAGACCGATCAGGACCAGGAAGGGACGGTCGCGCAGCGGGGTTCGCCGGTTGTTGGGCGCGATGGTGGTTTCGGCAGTGACCACCGAGGTCGCCGAAGAGCCTCCGCGGCGACGCAGCCAGAGCCAGAGGGGGACCGTCGCCAGCAGGCACGTGGCGCCATCGACGGGAAAGATCCAGGCATAGCTGCGAGCCGCCACGAAGCCCCCGATGGCGGCGCCGAAGGTCATGCCGAAGTTGAGCGCCAGGCGCCGCAGAGCGAAGGCCTGGATCTTGCCATCGGCCGCGCTCAGCCGAGCCAGAGTGAGGGAGTTGGCCGGCCGGAAGGATTCGACGGCGAAGCTGACAGCGAGGATGCAGAGGGCGATCGCCGTGGCATCGCGGAGGAGGCCGAGAAGGGTGAACAGGCCGCCCGCCGCGGTCAGGCTGGCGATCTGGAAACGCACCGGATCGATGCGGTCCGAGAGCCAGCCGCCGGCGAGGGTGCCGAGGGTCGAGCCGATGCCGTAAAGGCTCAGCATCAAGCCGGCGTAGCCGGTGCTGAAGTCGCGCTCGGCGGTGAGGTAGAGCACCAGAAAGGGCAGCACCATGGTGCCGGTGCGGTTGATGAAAGCGACCGTCGAGAACAGCCAGACGTCTGCGGAGATGCCGCGGAAGGCGTCACGATAGAGCTGCAGCAGGGGGCGGAGGAGGGCCATGACGTCATTCTGCCTCGGTCCGAGGCGCCGCGGCGAAGGCCGCTGAAAATAAAAATACGGGGCGCGTTTGCGCCCCGTGTGCCAAGGAGGTTATGCGGTAGGGTCTCCGGAGTTTGTTTGCTTCCGGGCCTACGCTTTCAATTACGTCCGACCTGCTCCAAGGTTGCAGGCCAACGCGAATTTTCGAAAGGTTTTTCTCGGGCCCGCGGTCGCTGCAAGCCGGCTAGCGGATGCCGCTGCCGAGGGAGCCCGGTGGCGAGGAGACGCCGGGATTGAGGCGACCGGGAATGATCGCGGTCGACGAGATCGAGCGGCCGTAGTTACGCTCGCCGGTGGTCGGCGTCTCGGCCGCCGGAGGCGCCGTGCTCGGCGGCGGGGTCGGACCCGGCGGCGAGTAGTAATAACCGGGCGCCACGAAAACCGGGAAAGCAGGAGCCGCGACCACCGCCACGGTGGTCGGTGGCGCCGGGCGCTGACGGCGCGCCGTTTCGACGATTTGGCGCTCGATCTCGATCTCCGTCAGGCGCTTGAGGATGCGCTCCCGACGCGCGTCGACGGCCCGCTCTTCCGCCTGCCGAACCTGGCGATAGCGTTCCTCGGCGCTGACCCAGCGACCGTCATACTGCACCAGCCCCTGACGGCGATTGAAGGTGTCCTGGCTGATCCACTCGCTGGTCTTGGGGTCTTGAACCAGTCCGAGCTCTCGCAACAAGGGGGCGAGGCCCGGCAGGTTGGCGTCGAACCGGCTGGCCCGCAGCAGGGACTCACGGTAACCGTTAGGGAACTCGTTCTCCTCGGCCCAGTAAGCGAGGTCGAGCCAATCCTGGGCCGTCGCGTCGCGCTGCAGGCGCAGGGTTCGCTCGCGCTCGCGATAGTCCTCGAAGGTGGCGCGGGCTCGCTCGATGCGTTCGATGCGCGCCGCCGCCAGAGTGATCTCCCCGCCGCAGGACATTTCGATGGTCACCTGGTCACCCGAACGATGGGCCACCACGTCCTCGAAAACCCGACCGTTGGTGAGGTGAACGTCGTCTGCGAAAAGGGGGGAGATAGGAGCGCAGGCCAGGATCGCGGCGACTAGCGCCATCGGGCTGGGGATGGGGCGGAAGCGATTCATGATGAGCCTGCTAGCCCTAATGGTACCACCGCGTCGCGGCGACCCCGGTTCTGCGCTCCTGAGGTCAATAGTTTGCAGGAGCCATGCCAGCCCGGATTGCGACTCCCCGGGCCTTTTCCCGAGGGCCATCGCCCCCTGGGGAGGACGGCGGTGTCACCGATCGAGGATGGTTCGCGAGACCGTTCATCAAGTCTCTGTCACGGCCTGTGCGCGGAGCTGGTCGGCGGCGTGGGAGCGCGGTGCGTGGGTGAGGATCTTCTGAATCCGGTCGAGCGCTTTGACGGTGTCGCCGAGGGCTTGGTAGAGGACGACTTCGGCATAGAGCTTGTCGGCGAGGCTTTCGACCCGCTGCGCCACCTGCTCGACCTGGCTGCCATTCGGGAAGCGTTGCAGGTACTCGGCGCCGTTGTCGATCTCGCCGAAGCTGCCGGCGATCTGGTCCAGGCGTTGGCGGGCGAGCTCGCGGATCTCGCCATCCCGTTCCTGCAGGACCAGTTGCTCGAGGGCTGCCAGTCGTTCGAGATAGGGCGTCAAGTTGCGCAGGCCGGCGGCGGCGCGTTGCCCCTCCGGGCTCTCTGGGGCACCTTGCCAGCTCTTCAGGTAGAGCCGAACGGCGTCCGTTTGATTCCCCAGACGACTGTATGAGTCACCCAACGCCAGGCTGACCTTGGGAGCTTCCTCGGCTTCCGGAAAGTTGCTCTGGAAGCGTTCCAGGAAGGCGGTTTCGAAGACGCCGGCGGTGAGGATCTTGCGAGCTTCCGGATAGAGCGCCCGGCGCTCCGTTTCGAGAGCGTCGCGTTCGCGCTCGAGGCGGCCGAGGGCGGGGCTCTGCGGCGACAGCTCGGCGACTTCCTCGGCCTGCTCGCGGTAGGCGCCGATCAGGCGACCGTAGTCGCGCTCGAGGGCCGGCCGCTCGAGCTCGGCGGTGCGCAGCTCGTCGAGCACGGCAAAACGGATCTTCTCCGCCGCCGGTCCCACCGGCCAGGCGGTCAGGGCTTCTTGACGAAGGAGCGGAACGAACTCCTCCGGCAGGGTTTTCGATTCGAGCTGGGTGATCAGTGCCGCCTGGGTTCGAATGCGGAACTCGTCGGCCGGTCGCGGCGGCCGGCGCTTGAGGAACTCGGAACGGGCTCCGGCGGCGCGTACGCGATCGGAGAAGAAGGGGTGAGTGCGCCAGTAGCCGTACTTCTCGGCCTGCGGAATGCGCTCCCCCATGCGCGCCATCAGCTCGGCGGCTCCGTTGGGTCCGAAGCCGGCGGCGGCGGCCCAACGCTGGCCTTCTTCGTCGGACTCGTCCTCGTGCTCGCGCGAGAAGCTGCGCAGGAGGAGCTCGTTGACGATCAGGCCGGCGGCGGCGGCGCCCTGAACCCGGTCCCCGGTGCCGTAGGGTTCCGGCGAGCGATAGGGGCCGGTCGGGGTCCGGCGATTGTCGTTCGACTCGCTGGCGCCGACCGCTGCTCCGATCAGCAGCACCTGCGACAGGACGCTCATCAAGGTGGCCTTCTTGCGAATCTTCAGGTGGTGCTCGAAGACCACGTGGCCGATCTCGTGTCCCATCAGCGCCGCCAGCATGTCGTCCGTGAGGTCGAGGTCGAGCATGCCGCGGGTGATGAAGATGTGCCCTGCCGGCAGGGCGAAGGCATTGGGCTCGGGCATGTCGACCAGGTGAAAGGTCAGCGGGTAGCCCTCGTAGCCCGATTCGCGGGCCACTCGGTAGCCGATGTCGGCCACCCGGCGCAGGGTGGCGGGATCGTCGAGGATGCCGTAGCGCTGCATCACCTCGTGGGCGAAGCGCAGGCTTTCCTCGTAGAGCTTGGGATTGGCGATCTTCTGCGCCGTGGCGGCGGGGCTCAGGGTCAGAAGGAGCAAGGCGGCGGCCAAGGTGGCAGCGATCGGGGAGCGGAGACGGGGCGTTTCTGGCATTTTCGAGGCTCCAGGCGAGCGAACGTCCCTCTTTCCTGCAGGTTCTGTTCCGGACTCTTGGCGTCCTTCAGTCCTCGCCTGTCTCCGAGCGCGGACCCTCTGCGGCCTGGGCCGCTGCATCCGGCGGCTGCTTGCTGGCCAGGGGGCCGCGGCCCCGAGGGCCCTCCATGCGCGGCAACAGGAGACCACCGGAGATCACCATCCGAATGCCCTCCTCGACGGTGATCGGAAGCTCGACCGCCTCTTGTCGTGGCACCAGCAGGAGAAAGCCACTGGTCGGGTTGGGGGTGGTGGGCACGAAGACCAGCAGCAAGTCGTCCATCCGCGGGTCGATCTTGGCCCAGCGGGCGTTGCCGGTGACGAAGGCGAGGGCGAAGATGTCCGCCTTCGGGTACTCGACCATCACTACCCGCTTGAAGGCCTCCGTGCGATCCCGCGAAACGGCCTGCAGAATGCCCTTGGTCGAGCCGTAGATGGTGCTCGCGACGGGCACGCGGTAGAGCATGCGTTCGAAGAATCGCAGCACCCGCCGGCCACCGACGTTGGTCGACAGCCAGCCGAGGATCAACACCACCAGCAGGGTGAGGGCGATTCCCGTGCCGGGAACGTGGATGTCCTCCTGCTGAAGGGCTCGGCTGAGGACCTGATCCACCAACGGCGCGAAGATGCCGTCCATGATGCGGAAGAGCTGCACCAGCACCCAGGTGGTGACGGCGACCGGCGTGAGGATCAGCAGCCCGGCGAGCAGCAGGCGGCGAAAGCGCGCCCGCAGGGGGCGCGAGGGAGGGGGCTCGGGAGGTCTGCGGGAAGTGTCTTCGGACGGCGACTTCACGGCCTCAGACTATCAGGGAAGAAGGCCCTTGCCTGTGCTATCTTCTCGGGCCATGAGCGAGTTGAAAATCGAAATCCCGACGCGCTTTTCCTCGATGGCCGAGGCTCGGCCGGTGCTCGATACGGCCCTTCACGAGCAGTTCCCAGGAGGCATGCTGCAGCGTAGCTGGGACGGTGATGTGCTGCACCTCACGGGTCCCGGGGCCAAGGGCACGGTGGTGTTCGAGAACGGTGCCCTGGTGGGCCGGGCGGACCTCAAACCGCCGGCGTCGATGATGAAGCCGGTGATCGAGAAGAAGATCCGCAGCGCCTTCGAAAAGCTCACCGCCTGACCCCTTCTGAAATTTCCCCCGTGCAGTGGCTGGGCCGCCGAGCAGCGGCGCGGCCGGAGGAGCCGTGGTTGTTCTACCGCGCCGGCCTCGACTGGCGTTGGAGTAGCTGGTCGGCGGTGGCGCAGCGCGTCGAGCGGCTGAGCCGGCTTCTGGCTGCCGCCGGCCTGGCCGCGGCGGCGACAGAGCCGGGGCTCGGCGTCTTCTCGATCAGTCTCGCCCTGGCCGGCGAGCAGCGGTCTGCCGAGATCGGTGGCGCGGACCTGCCTACCGGATGGGCTCGGCCGGGCGCCTCCGATGGCGAGCCAGAGATCGATGCCGAGGTGCGGCAAAACTCGCCCGCCGCCGTCCCTCTGCACCTCCCTCCGACGGCCGCCGAAGATCTCCTCGCGGCATTGCCGCCCGCCGGGTCGCAGCGCGATGTCCTGGTCCTCGCCGATCCGCTGCCCGCGCCGGTGACCGCCGCCGGTCTGCGCTGGTCCCTCGCGGAGGGCGCTGCGGTGGTGCTGGCGGAGACCCCCGATCTCGCCCTGCCGACCATCCTGTGGGCCCGTCCCACCGTATACTTTGGGCGATCCGCCGAGGCCGAGGCCTTGGCTTCGTCGCTGACTCCGAAGCATCGCCGGCGGGACCCCCTGGGGCGCCTGCGGCTGGTGATCGTCGAAGGTGAGGAGCCGGTAGCGCCGGACCCCTGGCACCGGTGCGGTATCGAAGTGGTGACGACAACTTGGTAGGCGCCGTCATCGGCGTCACGCCGCAGTGCGGTAAGATGAGCGTCCACTAAGGAGGCCTTTGACCTATGGCAGAACCGATTCGTCCTTATCCCTCGCCCTTGCCGGCGCCCAACGAGGCGAGCGCCGTCGAAGAGATCACCCAGCGCGCCGACACCGTTTGGACCCACGGCGAGAAGGCTCGGGTCAAGCGTCGGGGGGTGCGCCAGAAGCTCAAGGGGCCGGGCGGTCGAGTCGCCATCGTGGCCGGTTGCCGGACTCCTTTCGTGCGCTCCGGTACGGTGTTCAAGGACATGGACGTGGTCGATCTGGCCGGCGTCGCGACGTCCGAGCTGTTGGCGCGGACGGCGATCGACCCCAACGAGATCCAGCTTTCCGTCTTCGGAGTCGTGGTGCCGTCGCTGCAGGCTCCCAATCTCGGCCGCGAGGTGGTCTTCCGTTCGAATTTGCCGATGCAGATTCCGGGCAGCACCGTCAGCCTGGCCTGTGCCTCGTCGAATCGCGCCATCACCTTTGGTGCCGAGGCGATCCTGAAGGGCGAGTGCGATGTCGTGCTCGCCGGTGGAGCGGAGTCCCTGTCAAACGTTCCGATTCGCTTCTCGAGCAACGCCGCCCACCGCTTCATGGAGCTCGCCAAGGCCAAGTCCGTGTCGGACAAGCTGGCGATCGTCTCCAAGCTGCGCCCGAAGGACCTGGCGCCGGTGGCGCCGGCGATCGCTGAGTACACCACCGGCGAGACCATGGGTCAGTCGTGCGAAAAGATGGCGAAGGAAAACGACATCTCGCGCCGCTCCCAGGACGAGATCGCCCAGCTCTCCCACGAGCGGGCGGCGGCGGCCCAGGCCGATGGTCGTTTCGCCGACCAGATCGCCGCCACCTTCCCGCCGCCGAAGTACAGCGAGCCGGTGCTGGCCGACAATGGCATCCGCGCCAACTCGTCCTTCGAGAAGCTGAGCACCCTGAAGCCGGTGTTCGACAAGCGCTACGGCACCTTGACGGCCGGCAACTCGAGCCCGCTGACGGATGGCGCCGCGGCGGTGCTGATGATGAGCGAGAAGCGCGCCGAGGCTCTCGGCTACGAGCCCCTCGGCTATCTGCGGTCCTTCGCCTTTGCCGCCGTCAACCCCGGCGAGCAGCTCCTCCAGGGACCCGCCTATGCCGCGCCGCTGGCCCTCGATTCGGCCGGCCTCAAGCTCTCGGACATCGATTTGGTGGAGATGCACGAGGCCTTCGCGGCGCAGATCCTGTCCAACCTGAAGGCGCTGGCGTCGCCCAAGTTCGCTCTCCACGAGCTGGGTCGCAGCGCGCCGGTGGGTGAGATCGACTTCGATCGCTTCAACGTCACCGGTGGCTCCATCGCCATCGGGCATCCCTTCGGCGCCACCGGGGCCCGGGTCACCATGCAGGTGCTCCACGAGCTGCGCCGACGGGGCGAGAACTTCGGCCTGGTGACGGTCTGTGCCGCCGGCGGCACCGGCTTCGCCGCCGTCGTCGAGCGCGAGTAGGCTGACCATCACTCGGTGACCGCTTCGCCCCTCCGCGACCTGCTGGTCGTCGATCTCAGCCGACTGCTGCCGGGCCCGCTGACGGCCCGGCTGCTCGCCGACCTCGGGGCCCGGGTGCTCAAGGTCGAAGAGCCTCGGCTGGGCGATCCGGTGCGTCTGGCGCCGCCCCTGGTCGACGGCCAGAGCTCGCTGGCGTCGCTACTGCTGGCGGGCGTCGAGAGTGTCGCCTTGGATCTCAAGAAGGAAGCGGCACGCGAGGTTCTGGAGGCCATCCTCGAGCACGCCGACGTCCTGCTCGACAATCTGCGTCCGGGAACGCTGGCGCGCTTGGGGCTGAGCCCGGAGCTGCTGCGGGAGCGCCATCCGCGGCTGATTCACTGCTCCCTCACCGGCTGGGGCCAGGGCGGGCCCTGGGCGACCCGCAGCGGTCACGACCTCACCTACCTGGCGGTGGCCGGAGGATTGGCTTCGGTGCCGTCGCTGCCGGCCTTGCCGGGAGCCGACCTGGCCGGTGCCTGGAGTGCCCTGGCGGCGATTCTCGCCGCCCTGCACGAGCGTCGGCGAACCGGCCGGGGCATGCACATCGATGCCTCCCTTTTCGACGCGGCTCTGCACGGCAATCTGCTGGCCTGGTCCGAGGAGGCGGGGGGCGCCAAGGCGGTCGGCGATCCGCTGATGTTGACCGGGGCCCTGCCCTGTTACGGCGTCTACCGCTCGCGGGACGATGTTCCGCTGGCCCTGGCCGCCCTCGAGCCGCACTTCTGGGAGCGCTTTTGCGAAGCCGCCGAACGCGACGACTTGCGGCCGCTACATCTCGATCGCCGACCCGAGGCGCGCCAGCAGGTGGCGGACGCCTTGGCGCAGCGCACGGCCGCCGAGTGGATCGAGCTGGCCGCCGCCCAGGACCTCCCCCTCGAGGCGATTCTTTCCCCGGAAGCCGCCCTCGAGCATCCCCAGGCGCAGCATCGCGGCGTCGTCGAACGGCGTTCCGACGGCTCCACCCGGATAGCCTTTCCGGCGCGTCTCGATGGCTTTCGGCCGCGCGGCGGTGACCGCGTGCCGCGATTGGGAGAAGATACTCGCGCCATCCTGGACGAGCTCGGAATCGAGATGTCCGTACTGCAGCGGCGCTCGGCCGGGATTGGACGCCGATTCAGCCTGCGCCGCCTGCTGATGCGGTGGGCGGTGCGACGCAAAGGCGGCTGAGGATCTCGCCATGAAGTCTTGGGGCAGGAAGACAGCGATCCGACTCACGAACTGGACGGTGGCGGTGGCGCTTTCGAGCACCGTCGGCCTGGCCGAGGCACCCAGCCGCGATCCTTCGCCGATCCCCGCGGAGCTGCTGACGGTGGCCGAGCAGAGCGATTTTCGGGCGACCTCCACCTACGATCAGACGATCGCTTTCGTGGAGCGCTTGGTCGAACGCTCGCCCTTGCTCGAGCTCTCCTACTACGGTGAGTCTGGAGAGGGACGTCCCCTGCCGGTGGTGGTTTACTCCAGTCACCGCAGCTTCCAGCCGCGGCCCGGGGTGGCGCCCGAAAAGCCGATCGTGATGATCCAGAACGGTATCCACGGTGGCGAGATCGATGGCAAGGACGCCAGCCTGATGCTGCTGCGCGATCTGGTCCTGGGGCGCCTGCCGGAGCTGCAGGACGCGGCCACCCTGGTGGTCTTGCCGATCTACAACGTCGATGGCCACGAGCGGATGTCGCCCTTCAACCGGCCGAACCAGAACGGTCCCGTCGACGGCATGGGCTTTCGCACCAACACTGCCGGCTTCGACCTCAACCGCGATCACCTCAAAGTGGCGACGCCGGAGGGCCGCGCCGTCATCGCGCTGTTCAACCACTGGCGGCCTCACCTCCACATCGACAATCACGTCACCGATGGCTCGGACCACGATTGGGTCCTGACGTGGTCGTGGGCGGAAGGGCCTCAGATCGCCCCCTCCGTCGCCACCTGGCTCGAGGATCACATGCCGGCGGCCCTGGCGGCGACGGCGGCTGCCGGGCACCGCATCGGTCCCTACATTTCGCTCAAGAACCCGGATGATCCCAGCCAGGGCTTCAGCAGTCGCGTTGCCGAGCCGCGCTTCGCCACCGGCTACTACCCGCTGCGTCATCGCCCGTCCCTGCTGGTCGAGAACCACTCCTACAAGCCCTACGAGGCGCGGGTGCGAGCCAACTTCGACTTCATGGTCGCCGTGCTGGCGGAGGTGGGGCGGTCGGGCCGCCGGCTGATCGCCGCGGTGACCAACGCTGAGAGCCGTACGGTGCGCCAGGGGCGTCCCGGAGCCGAGCCCTCGGAGATCGTCATCACCTGGCGCGAACGGGCGCCGGCGGATCGCCACCGGGTGCCCTTCTACGAGTGGTATCAGGAACCCTCCCAGGCCATGGGACGTCCCTTGACCCACTTTCGTCGGGGCGAGATCCGGGAGGTCGAGGTGCCCTGGGTCCACGCCTCGGAACCGGACCGCACGGCGCCGCGGCCGCGCGGCTACCTGGTGATGCCCGGCTGGCCGGTGATCGCCGAACGCATCGCCGCCCACGGCCTGCGCAGCCAGACCTTTCGGCGCGCCGTGGTGGTCTCCGGCGAAACCCTGCGGGTGAGTAATCCGACCTACGCGAGCGCTTCCTACCAAGGGCAAACGCGGGTCGAGGCCGACCTCGAGCGGCGCCAGGAGGACATCGAAGTACCCGCCGGTGCCTTGTGGATCCCAGCCGCCCAGCCGGACTTCGAGGTGGCGGTGCAGCTCCTCGAGCCGCAGGCGCCGGACTCGCTCTTCGCCTGGGGCTACTTGTCGTCGGTGCTCGAGCGCAAGGAGTACATCGAGCCGCGGGTTCTCGAGCCGCTGGTGCGAGAGATGCTGGCCGATGACGCGATCGCCGCCGAATGGCAACGTGCTCTGGACGAAGACCCGGACCTCGCCGGCAATGCCTGGGCGCGTTGGCAGTGGTGGTACCGGCGCACGCCCTACTGGGATGCTCGCTTCGGCGTTCTACCGATCGTCGCCGTGGGTGAAGGCGGGCTGGCGGCGGTGACCGCCGGATTGGCGCTCGAAACGCGATCACCCGGGGCCCCGGATACGGCTTCCGCGGCGGGCGCCGAGGTCCCTCGGTGAGCTCGATCCCGGGGCCGGTCTTGGCATGGTCGGGATGTAGCCCGCTGCGAAGCCCGGAGCGACGATGATCGCCCTGGCCTTGCTGCTCTATGCCGCAGCCACGCTCTATCTGGGGTGGCGGGCCGGCCGTGGCGATCCCGGCGGTGAGGCCTTCTGGAATGCCGGCCGCAACCTCGGCGCCGGCTCCGTCGGCCTCTCGATCTCGGCCGGCTTCATGTCGATTTCGTGGTCCTGCGTCTATGCCGCCCAGCTCTTCTACGGCTATGGCCTCGGCGCGCTCTGGTTGATCACCGTTCCCTGGCTGCTGAGCCTGGGTGGAATCTATCTTCTGGCGCGCCGATACCGTGCTCTGCCGGCCTTCAGCCAGCCGGAAATGGTGGGGGAGCGCTTCGGTGTTCCGGCGCGGCGCGCCGTCGCCTGCGCCATCGCCGCCGTCTTCCTGATCTGGGGCGGCGCCGAGATCTATGTCGCGGCGTCACTGCTCGCGCCCGGTCTCGGCCTGCCGGTTTCGCTGGTGATCGCGGTGATCACCCTGCTGGTGGCGATCTATGCCTCCGTCGGTGGCCTGCGGGCGGTGGTGGCGACGGACAAGCTGCAGTACGGGGTGGTCGCGATCTATGTCGTCCTGGTCGCACTGGTCGCCGCCTCGGCCCTGGCGCGCAATCCCGATGTCGGCTGGCCCGGGGCGGAGCTCCTGGCCCCGTCCTCCGGGCGGCCATGGAACGATCTCTTTTCCCCCGGCCTGGCGGTGATCCTTCTGACCTTCGTCGCCTATCTCCCCGGATGGCTCTTCGAAACCGACCTCTGGGTGCGGGTGCAGGCTGCTCGCGATGGCCGGGCCGCGCGCCGCGGAACGCTGCTGGCGATGCTCAACGCGACCTTCTTCGTCGGGCTGCTGCCGCTTTTCATCGGTCTGGCGGCGCTGGTGCTCTTTCCACCGGTGGAAGGCCAGGCTCCGGCGTTTCTGGGCAACGACGGTGACGCCATCTTCGCCACCTTCATCGACGCCTATGCCCCGATCTGGCTGCGCGCGATCGCCACCGTCGGCCTGGTGGCGGCGGCGATGAGCACCATCGACACCTGCGCCAATGTCATGGCCCTCAGCCTGGGCTATGACCTGATGGCGCTGCGGCGGCGGCGCAGCTCGCGCCGCCTCACCCTGGTGGTGTTGATCGCCTGCGGCGTCTTCGCCCTCTTCACCGAGAGCTTGTGGGATCTGTTCTATCTCTCGGCGGGCATCTTGACCACGGCGGTGGCTTTTCCGGTGGCGGCGGTTTTCCTGCCCTGGGCCCGGCGCACCGCGGTGACCACTTCGTCCATCGCCGGCTTCGCCGGCACGGTGGCGGCCTACTTCCTCGAGACCCGAGGCTTCCTGGCGGCGGTCGAACCGACCTGGCTCGCCGACAGCGGCCTGGGCTACATTCTGTGGGGTATCTTGAGTGCGGTGGTGGGATATGCCGTTGGGGCTGGCCGGCGCGATTGATCGCGAAGCGCGCCGCAGCCTCCTTGGACCGGATCGCATCGGATGATGAAAAAAGCGCGTCTCGCTCTGCTTCTTTCGCTGCTGTTGGCTCCCGTTCTGCTGCTCGTCTGGGTGCAGCAGCCGCTGGTCTTCCCGCGGGCTTCGGTGCTGCCGGCGGCGGTCGACGGGGCGGCTTTGCGGCAGCACGTCGAGGTGTTGTCGCAGGACCTGGTGCCGCGGGACCATGATCATCCCGAGAACCTCGATCGCGCCGCCGCCTACATCCGGGAGCACTTCGAAGCGGCCGGCTCGCGGGTCGAGGAGCAGCCTTATCAGGCCGACGGAAAGACCTATCGCAACGTCATCCTCCGCCTGGGGCCGACCGAGGGCGAGGCGATTGTCCTCGGAGCCCACTACGACGCCTATGACGTTTACCCGGCGGCGGACGACAACGCCAGCGGAGTCGCCGCGCTGCTCGAGCTCGCCCGGCTGCTCGCCGATCAGGAGCTGCAGCGACCGCTCCACCTGGTGGCCTACACCTTGGAAGAACCGCCGTACTTTCGCACCCAGAACATGGGTAGCGCGGTGCATGCCCGCTCCCTGGGGGCCGCCGGGGCCGAGGTCGCCTTCATGATCTCGATCGAGATGATCGGCTACTTTTCCGACCAGCCCGGTAGCCAGACCTATCCCTCGCCCCTGATCGCGCGCCTCTATCCCACCACCGGCAATTTCATCGCCGTCGTCGGGCGGTTTCGCGATGGCTTCCTGGTGCGACGGATCAAGGCGAGCCTGGGCTCGGCGTCGGATCTGCCGGTGGTGTCGATGAATGCTCCCGCCAATCTGGTGCGGGGTCTCGACTTCTCGGACCACCTCAACTACTGGCATCAGGGCTTTCCGGGGCTGATGGTCACCGACACCTCCTTCTACCGCAACTTCGCGTACCACACCGAAGGCGACACCGCCGACCGGCTGGACTACGGCCGCATGGCCGAAGTGGTGGCAGGACTCCATCAGGTGGTCCTCGACCACCAGGACTGATTCGGCCGTGGCCCTTTTCGTGCGACCGGGCCTGGAGATTCCGGAAGACGAGCTGACCTACCGGGCCTCGCGCGCCTCGGGGCCCGGGGGGCAGAACGTCAACAAGGTGGAGAGCCGGGTGGAGGTGCGCTTCGATGTGCCGCAGTCGACGGTGCTGAGCGAGGCTCAGAAAACTCGAATCGCGGAACGCCTGGCGACTCGCATCAACAAGGATGGGGTGTTGCGGGTGGTGTCGCAAAAACACCGCACCCAGGCCGCCAACCGCGAGGCGGCGCGGGTCAAGCTCGGCGAGTTGGTGGCGGCGGCCCTCGAAGTGCCCAAGAAGCGCACCCGGACTCGGGTGTCGAAGGGCGCCAAGAAGCGTCGCCTCGAGGCCAAGCGGCGGCGCAGCGAGGTCAAGCGCGGTCGTAGGGCGGGAGACTTTCGGAATGAAAGTTAGAAAAAGGATCGATTAATCTGTGCTCCAATGTTATGTCCCCCTCTATGGTCACTTCCCGTCTTCGAAGTGGTGACTTTGAATCGCTGGTCCCCCTCGATTGATATTTTCAAGTGATTGCCTTCTTCATTGATTGAGAGTCCGAGCTTTCGAAGCTCGCTTCTGATCGTTGCTGTTATCTTCTTGAATCCCTTGAAGAGATTCTTGATTTTCTTGCGCCGATTTGCTGTCTGAGTAGCTGTAATATTTGACTCCAAAATCGACTCTAGGAGTCTGCGTTTTCGACTATCCTTTTGCAAGCTATTCATGGCATGGGATTGAAGCGCTTCGATTAGAAATTCTTTTGCCTCCCCTGGAAAGAGTTCTTGTTCGTTTCCTGGATGGAGGGTGAGTCCGGAGCCTGCGACAAAGTTGGCTGGCTGACTCTTGACTTCCTGTCTGAGTCTGTCGATTTCTTTGTTGGCGTCATCAATTTGCTGGTTCTTGGATTCAATTTCCTGGTCGAAAGAATCAATGTACTCTTGAATCTCTTGAGAGCCCCGATCTTTGAGTTCTTGAATCTTGATTTGCGAGGAAAATTCCTTTGCGGCACCCCAGGTGCATCGCTGGAGAGGGCGCCGACTAATGAGTGAAGTTCTTAGGGCCTCCTTGATGCCATTCGATATCTGTTCGACTGAGTCAAACTCATGACCTAAAAAGAATGAATCTTTTCCGCCGCCGTCGGGCCAGTAAATTCCAGCGGTGCCTCCGTAAACATTTCGCGAGTCGACGTCTTGTTTTAGGCGAATTGAGAATTCCCGATTGGGCTCTACGACCACGTGTGCCATTCCTGAGAGGTCCTGGCTCAGCGTGTTGGGGTTAATGTGCTCGTCGCTTGATCTAAAGGGGGCGCTTAGATATACGATAGGAAGGTAGCACTTCGATCCTCCAGCGATTAGTAGGATGGCGATATCAATGTCTACGTTGTTAAGTCTGTGTGGGGTCGTTTGGACTGGGAGTATGCCATCCTTTCCTCCTCCGAAATCTGCTAGGAGATTCTTAATAATTATAGGTTTCTTTACGGGTGGGAGGTTTCTCCCTGGGTTAGTCGACTCGCAGAATGTTCGAACTCCAATCCAGGAGTCGTGCTCAATTGAGAGTGAGGCTGTGGTAGTCCATTTAACTTCGTCACTGATCTTCGTGTACCTAATTGAAGTGATCTGTCTGGTCGAAGACTCTGCGCGGATATATTCAATAGTCTCGTTATTTTCTGTTAGTGACCAGCTTTTCGAGCTATTGATTTCCTTGAAGATGGACTTGTTGAGAGAGGTGTGTGGTGACCCTAGGATCCATTTTTGAATTGACTGCAGGAACTCTTTTGGTCTTCGATGAGTTGTGATTGGAAATTCGGAGGAGAATACAATCATTGTGACCCCTTGTCGGTTATTTTTTATTGTAGTTTATCATAATATTTTCTTCGACGCCTTGTTGGGGTTAGAATTCGGCGATGGCCTATGACGAGGGACTGGCAGAGCGGGTGCGGCAGCACTTAGACGGTCGCACCGACGTGGTGGAAAAGAAGATGTTCGGTGGCCTGGCCTTCATGGTGCGGGGCCACATGTGCGTCGGCGTCAACGCCGAAACGCTGATGGCGCGGGTCGGTCCGGAGCAGTTCGAGGACTGCCTCGCCCGGCCTCACGCCCGCGAGATGGACTTCACCGGTCGGCCTCTCAAGGGGTTCCTGTTCGTCGATCCACCGGGCTACGCGGCGGATGCGGACCTGGCGGACTGGATCGCCCGCTGTGAAGGCTTCGTCAACACCCTGCCGCCGAAGTAGGCTCGGCAGGAGTTGGACCAAGATCAGCGAGGAGGCCCTGTGGATCCGAGACAGATCGATTTTCCGGAGAAGGACCAGCCGCTGCGCGAGGACGTCAGCACCCTCGGGGCGCTGGTCGGCGAGGTGATCCGTGAACAGGGCGGGGGCGGGCTGTTCGAGTGCGTCGAGGCGGCGCGCCATGCGGCCATCGGCCGCCGCCTGGGCGACGCTGCCGCCGATGGCACCCTCGAGGAGCAGGTCGGCGGCCTGGAGGCGGTCGCGGCCGGTGAGCTGGCACGCAGCTTTTCGACCTACTTCGCGGTAGTCAATCTCGCCGAGACGGTGCACCGCATCCGGCGCCGTCGGCACTACCAGCGCCAGGGCTCGGAGCAGCGCGAGGGCATGGAGGAGACCGTCCGCCGGCTGCGCGATGGCGGCCTCGGTCTCGAGGAGGTGGCGGCGTTGTTTCGCGAGGTCCGCATCGAGCCGGTGTTCACGGCCCATCCGACGGAGGCGACGCGGCGCCTGGTGCTGGAGAAGGACCAGCGCATCGTTCGCCTGCTGGTGGATCGCCTCGATCCTTCCCTCACCCCGCCGGAGGAGGCGCGCACCCTGGCGCGGATCCGCGCCGAGGTCACCGCCGCCTGGCAGACCGAGGAAAGTCCGACCCTCAAGCCCACCGTCGAGGACGAGCGCGAGCACGTCCTGTTCCACGTCACGCGGGTGCTGTACCGCGTCGTGCCGCCGTTCTGTGAAGACCTCGAGGCCGCCCTGGCGGCGGTCTACGGGGCGCCTGCCGAAGCGGTCCACCTGGTCAGCCCATTCCGCTTCGCCTCCTGGGTCGGGGGCGACATGGACGGTAATCCCAATGTTTCCGCCCGCACCCTGCGGGCAACGCTGGCGCGCCACCGCGCGCTGGTCCTCGACCTCTATCGCGAGGAGCTCGCGAAGCTCTCCCGGCGCCTCAGCCAGAGCCTGTCGCGGGTGGCGGTGGACGAACGAGTGCTGGCACGGCAGCGCGAGTATGCCGAGCTCTTCCCGGAAGCCTTCGCGGCGGTGCGGCCGCGGCATCGCGAAATGCCCTATCGCGTTCTCCTCGAGCTGATGGTGGCGCGCCTCGCGGCGACGGCGCGGGATGCTGCCGAGGCCTACTCCGGACCGCAGGAGCTGTTCGACGATCTGCGCGGCATCGCCCGCAGCCTGCGCAACCACCGCGGCGATCACGCCGGCCTCTTCGCGGTGCGCCGGGCGCTGCGTCGGGTGGAGACCTTCGGCTTTCACCTCGCCACTCTCGACGTGCGCCAGGACGGCCTGGTGCACCGGGCCGTGGTCGGCCGTCTGCTGGGGGATTCGAGCTGGGAGGAGCGCCCCGTCGCCGAGCGGGTGGCGCGGCTGCACCAAGCCCTCGCCGAGGCGGCGGCCCCGCATCTCGCCGCCGACGACGAGCAGGCCGCCGAGACGCTGGAGGTCTTTCGTGCCATCGGCGAGTCCCAGCAGCGCTACGGTGATCAGGCCGTCGGTCCTTACATCATCAGCATGGCGCAGGATGTCGACGATGTCCTCAGCGTGCTCCTGTTGGCCCGTTGGGCCGGCCTCGGAGGAGAGGGCCCGGTCCCCCTCGACGTTGCGCCTCTGTTCGAGACGGTGCCAGATCTCGAGGCGGCACCGACGGTGCTCGAGCGGATGGTGAACGATCCGGTCTACGGTCCCCATCTGGCGGACCGCGGCCAGCGCCAGGTGGTGATGATCGGCTACTCCGACAGCAACAAGGACGGCGGCATGGCGTCGTCGCGCTGGTCGCTGCAGAAGGCGCAGGCGGCGATGTCGGCGGTGATGGCTGCGGCCGGCGTTGGCCTGACCCTCTTCCACGGCAGCGGCGGCACCATCAGCCGCGGCGGCGGCAAGACGCATCGGGCGGTGCTGGCGGCGCCGGCCGGCTCGGTCGGTGGGCGCCTCCGGGTGACCGAGCAGGGGGAGGTCATCCACGCCAAGTTCGGGGTGCGCAGCATCGCCCTGCGCAATCTCGAGCGCTCCTTCGGTGCCGTCGCCCTGGCCACCGCGCTACCGGCCGAGGCGGATCCACGGGCGGAACGCTGGCAGCGAATTCTGAGTCGGGTGGGGGAGCGCAGCCGGGCGGCCTATCGCGGCCTGATCTACGACCACGAACGCTTCTTCGAGTACTTCCGGCAGGCGACGCCGATCGACGTCATCGAGCGCCTGGCGATCGGTTCGCGGCCGGCGTCGCGGCGTTCCAGGCAGGGCATCGAGAACCTGCGCGCCATTCCGTGGGTCTTCGCCTGGACCCAGAGCCGTCACATCCTGCCCGGGTGGTTCGGCCTCGGCAGCGGTCTGGAGGCCGCGGCGGAGGATTTCGGGCGCGACGAGCTGGTGGCTCTGGCTGGCGACCTGGCCTTCGCCGGCAACCTCTTCGATGACGCCGAGATGGTGCTCGCCAAGGCCGATCTCGGCATCGCCCGCCGCTATGCGACCCTGGCCGGAGAGGTCGGGCGCGAGATCTTTCCCCGCATCGAGGAAGAGTTCGAGCGCACCGTGCGCTGGGTTCTCGACCTACGCGGCGGTACCCGACTGCTCGACCGCGACCCCACCCTGCAGCGCTCGATCCAGCTACGCAATCCCTATGTCGACCCGATGAGCCTGCTGCAGATCGATCTGCTGCGCCGCTGGCGTGCCGCCGATCGTCCCACCGGCGACCTGCTGGAGGCCCTGGTGGCGACGGTCAACGGCATTGCCAAAGGACTGCGCAACACCGGTTAGCAGGCTGCTGAAAAAGTCCGCTTCGCGACTTTTCCAGCGCTGCTAGCTGTTATTTCCGAGAGGGGCTACGCGCCCCTGACTGCGCGTCCCGGGCTGAGCGCCCCTCTCCGGCCCAAGAAGCGCGGTTCTTGGGCCTCCTCTCCCGTCGCGGCGGCTAAGCCGCCGCCGGGCCCTTCCGGGCCCGGGAGCAGGTTGACGATGAGTTTTTCAGCAACCTGCTAGGCGTCCTCGGTCTCCGTCGTGGCCAGCTCGGCGTCGGGGTCGCCCTCCTGGTCGAGATCGGCGGTCGAGGGACAGTCTTGGTTGACCGCCGCGAGGCCGCTCAGGGTCACTCGACCGATGCGGTTGTTCGGCGTTGGCAGGAAGTAGACGAAGAACTCCAGGCTGTCGACGACGAAGGCGTTGATCGCCACCGGGTTGCGCCCGGTGATTGCCGACTTGCCGTCCATCACGAACAGAACTTCCTGGGTGCCGACGGGATCGGTGCTGCCGGTGATCACCAGGTAGTCGCCGTCCTGCGGATTCGTCCATTCGAGATCGAAGCCGATGCCGAACTGGCTCGAGCCGAAGCCGGTGGAGCCGCGGTAGCCGGAGATGACGCCGTTGCCGCTGGCGCTCATGGTCAGGGTGCCGGTGGGGTTGCCGCTGGTGTTGCCGAAGCTGTTCAGGGTTTTGACCACCGTCGGGGTGGAGCTGTAGATGCAGCCCTTGGCGCTCGAGAGACAGCCCAGCGAGCCCAGCAGCCCGGCCGTCAAGGGCCACTGGTTGGGCTCCGTGATGCCGCCTCTCCACCGTTGGTTGAGGGCTGGTCGGTTAGGGATCTGCGGTGGCGGCCAGTCGAGACCGAGGGCGAACAGGTTGAACTTCTTGGCCGCCGCCGCGGCGCCGCCGTACCACTCCGCGGAGTAGGAGTGGCGGTCGCCGGCGGAGGTGCAGGAGTAGACCTCGGGATTCAAGATGGTGTTGACGATGCGGTTGGCGTTTGTGGTGCCCTGGAAGGCGACTCCGAAGTAGGACACGTAGTTGTCGACGAAGGTCCCGGAAGTCGCGCCGATGCCGTCGTTGGTGTTGATCTGATTGAGGTAGAAGCCGAGCAGATTGGCGCCGTTGCCCTCGAGGGTGATGCTGCTCTCGGGTGAATCGAGGGTGGTCAGGTGGTGCACCCGCCGTCCGCGCTGCTGCAGCGCCAGGGTGGCCACCGTGGCGACCTTCGAGCCGTGACTGTGGCCGATCAGCTGGAGGGTGTTGGTGGGATTGCTCCAGAATCTCGGCCCCAGGGTCTGCTCGAGGGCGTTGGCCAGGCGCAGGCCGTTGGTGCTGGTGTAGGCCTCGGAGCGATAGACGTACTCGAGGTCGACGAAGGAGTCGTCGATGGTGGACGAGTCGTCGATCCACGAGTAGCCGAGCACGATGGCATCGGCGTCGTGGCCGATGATCTCCTGGAAGGTGCCGGTCTCGGTGATGGTCAAGGGAATGTCGTCACCCCGGGTGGCGACCCAGGCCCAATCAGAGGTGAAGATTCCGTCCGAATTGGTGGCTCCGTCCTGCCACCACAGCAGGCGGCCACCGGCGCGATCGACGGCCCCCCGGAAGCCGGGAGCCCAGCCGTGCACCAGCACCACGACATTGCCGGAGTCGATGCCCTGGTTGAGGCGCGCCTCGCCCACCGGAATGAAGAACTGGGCCGGGCTCTGTTTGGGGACGATGGTGGTCGTCTTCCCGAACCAGCGGTTGAGCCGCGACAGATTACCGAAGCAGTTGTTGCGCACCGACGCCTTCCACTCGCTGTCGCTCACCGGCGAGCCGATGGGATTCGCCGGCGCCGACGTGCAGGGTGGGGCCTGGCAGGCGGAAAGGACAAGGGCTGCCACCGATAGGCCGGCAGTCAGTAAAACTCGTTGCGATATCGACATTTTTCTTCCTCCTCCCCCGAGGGTGGCTGAGGGAGGAGGAAGCGTTTCGCCGGCCGGCTCGTCCGAAGGAGAGATTTTGCGCCCGTGGGGCGACTGACCTGAGCATTCCGCTCGACCCAATCGTTAGACGGATGATGCCGACTTAATGTCGGCGATGTAAGCAATCGGTCGTCGTTACGTCGGCCTGATGGTCTATTGACAGTTGAATCGTCTGGAGATTCGCAAGAATCGGGTTGACAGGGGACGCTCTTTCGTCCATTATTGCAGTCGAATCGTCGGTGAAATCGAGGTGATGGAGAATGATCGACAGTATTGACCGCAAAATTCTCGAAATACTGCAGGAAAACGCTCGCGAATCCAACGCAGCGATTGCGCGGCAGGTGGATCTCGCGGCTTCGGCGGTGCTCGAGCGCATTCGCAAGCTGGAGCGCAATGGCGTTCTCGAGGGCTATGAAGCGCGGCTCAACCCGCGGGCTCTCGGCCTCGGTCTGCTGGCCTACGTCTTCGTGAGGACCGAGGAAGTGGCCAGCGAGGACAGCGCCGGGGAAGCTCTCGCCGCCTTGCCGGAGGTTCTCGAAGTCCACCACGTCGCGGGAGAGGACTGCTACTTGGTGAAAGTGCGGGCGACCTCCGGGAGTGATCTCGGCAGACTGTTGCGGAAGCGCATCGGGTGCATTCCCGCGGTGGTTTCGACGCGTACGACGGTGGTTCTCGACAGCATGAAAGAAACTGGGCGTCTGCCGCTCGAAATGCAGCAGGAGGAGTCCTCATGACCGAAGCACAGCGGGCCTTTCGCCTCAAGATGATCCTGTCCTTCACCGCCGTCTATCTGATCTGGGGCTCGACCTACCTGGCGATTCGCTTCGCCATCGAGACCCTGCCGACCTTCACCATGGCGAGCGTTCGCTTCGTGATCGCCGGCTTGGTGCTCTACGGCTGGGCGCGCTGGCGCGGTGCCAAGGCCCCGACCGGCCGGCAGTGGCGTCACGCTGCCATCATCGGTGGCCTGCTCCTGCTCGGCGGCAACGGCTTGGTGGTGTGGGCGGAGCACTACATTCCGTCCGGCTGGGCGGCGCTGCTGGTGGGCACCGAGCCCTTGTGGATCGTGCTCCTCCTGATGCTGTCGCGCAGCGGTGAGCGGCCGACTCCGCGAACCGTCTTCGCCATCGTGGTGGGTTTCGTCGGCGTGGCCGTCTTGACGGCGCCGGGTAACTCGCCCGAAGGTGGCGGCCTGTACTGGCCGGCGGCGGTGGCGGTGCCCTTGGCGGCCCTTTCCTGGGCGATCGGCTCTCTCTACTCGCGGCGCGCCGACATGCCCGAGTCGAACCCCTTGGCGACCAGCCTGCAGATGCTGACCGGTGGCGCGCTGTTGGGCTTGACGGGCGCCGGCTTCGGCGAGTTTCAGAATCTCGATCCGAGCGCCTTTTCTCTCACTTCCCTGGCGGCCTTGGCCTACCTGATCGTCTTCGGCTCGTTGATCGCCTTCAGCGCCTATGCCTGGATGGTGCGCAACGTCGACCCGACCCTGGTCGCCACCTACGCCTACGTCAATCCGGTGGTGGCGGTGATCCTCGGTTGGCTGTTCGCCGGCGAGCCGGTGGGCTGGCGGACCCTGATCGCCGGCGGCTTCATCCTCGGGGCCGTGGCGCTGCTTTCCAAGCGTCCGCGCAAGGTGGAGAAGAGCGAGCCCGAGGACGAACCCGTCGCCCTGTCGGAGCCCTGCGCCGCCGGCTAGCAGGCTGCTGAAAAAGCCGCGTGGCGGCTTCTTCAGCGCCTGCTGTTTATTTTCAGGGGGGCTAAAGGCGCCTCCCTCAAGCGCGCGCGCATGTCGCGCGCCTTCACCCCCGTCCTCGGCGGCTCAGCCGCCGCCTCGCCCCTCGGGCTCGGGAGCTCTTGAGGACCAAAGATGCTCCGAGTCAAGAGTTTTTCAGCAAACTGCTTCCGGGCCCGAGAGGGCTCGGCGGCTCAGCCGCCGCCGCGACGGGAGAGGAGGCCCAAGAACCATGCTTCTTAGGCCGGAGCGGGACGCGCAGTCAGGGGCGCTCAGCCCGGGACGCGCAGTCAGGGGCGCGTAGCCCCTCTCGAAACAGACAGCTAGCAGGCCTGGAAAAGGACGCGAAGCGGCCTTTTTCAGCAGCCTGCTAGAGAACCGTATCGCTCCAGGCCAGCGTGGTTCCGGACTCGAAGCCGTCGACGAAGATGCGCACCGCGTCCTCTTCGAAGTCGAACACCGTGTCGGTGCCGTCAACGCCGACGGTGAGTCCGTCGGCGGCGCCGAAGAAGGCCGGGGCCCAGGGGCCACCGGCCTTGAGCAGCAGCACTCCGAGTATGGGTCCGGCCTGGATGCCCGCGTCCGGGAAGGCCGAGAGGACCTCCGCCGTGGTGCATGGAGACGAGATCGGACAGGTGCCGTTGCCCGGGGCTCCGCTCGACCACCAGGAGCCGGCGAGGCTGTCCCATTCTTGCCAGGTGTTGTCGAGAATCGCCGTCGGCGTGTTGCTGGGCTCGAACACCAGGCGTCCTTGCCAACTGCCGTCGCCATCGGTGAGGTCGTAGTCGACGTTGAGCTGCAGGCTGATGGCGACGCTCGAGCTGCCGGAGCTGCGATAGGTCCAGTAGGTCAAGGTGGTGAGCTGGTCGAGACGGGTGCCGGCGAAGCGGTTGGTGCCCAGGATGAGCCGGCCGGTGCCGTCGATGGCGAAGGCGGCGCTGCCATTGCCCATCGGTGGGGTGTCCGGGCCGGGGCCGAAGCTACCGAGACCGGCGGGAATTTCTTCGAAGAAGGCCCAGGACGGACTGTTCTCGTCGACGATCTCAGCGCTGGCGGCGGAGGCCAGCAGGGCGAGGGCGAGGAGCGGAGCGCCCAGCCAGTTGGAGAATCTCATTTTCTTCCCATCCTTCCCTAGGAGTTGCATTGCCACGATGAGTATCGGATTCGATTCTAGCCCGATCTTCTCACTCGATCTCCGCTGCACGGCCGTATGTCGCTGAACCTGCTGCGTTATTCGCCGGTTGCGCTCCTCGCAGAATTTCCGTACGACCAGTTCGCGGTGCCGGCGGATGCTCCATCTTCTGCCACCTGTGGCCCCTCGCCAAGGGCTCTGGTGAGGGCTGGCCCAAGTTCACAAGATGGCGCCCATGAAAAAGCCCCCTCCGGAGAGGGGGCTCGAAGCGAGCCCGGCAAAGCTTTGCCGAGCCGCTCAGTCGGAAACTAGCCGCACCGCGCGACCTTGTCGCTGCAGCAGTCGCCGAAGAAGGCGCAGAAGCGATCACACCAGCAGCCGCCCGGCGCCTGACCGCCGCAGTTGCCCAAGCACGAGTTCGGGCCGCCGCCGCCGCCACCGCCGTAGAGGTCGTTGATGGCGGCGTTGTCGTCGGCCGCGGTGGTCGCCGGGCCGTTGTTGCACGCCGACACCGAGGGGAACATGGTGGCGCCGCTGACGTTGGTGTGGGCAATGCCGAGGCCGTGGCCGATCTCGTGCACCATCACACCTTCGATGTAGAACTCGCCGCTGCAGCCGGAGCCACCCGGATCCTCGCCTTGGGAGGTCCAGCTATAGGCGGTGTTGGTGACGATGTCGGCATCGTTGATGGTGCCGCCGGTGAAGAAGCCTGTGAAGTTAGCCGCCAGGCAGGTGCCGGTGCAGGCACCGATCGGGTCGCGGAAGTTGAGCATCGGCACGTTGTCGCCGAGGCTGAAGCTGGCCACCGAGCCGATCGTGGCGTTGATCACGGTGCCGGCGCCGGCGCCGTTCCAGGCGGCGCTCGAGACGATGGCGTTGCGGGTGCGGGTGGTGCCGCCGTTGCCGTCGTTGACGGAGCTCAGGCCGCGGTTGTCGACGATGTAGTTAGGCGTGCTGCTCCAGCTCCGACGCGGGCTGAGCAGAACATAGGCCGAAGCGGCGGTCGCGACCACCAGGCTGACGAGAGCGACCGCGATGATGAGACGAGAGTGCTTTTTCATCGTTTTGCCTTCCCTGGATCAGTGGTGGTTATTTCCGGTCTGCCCGGAGGTTGCGAACCTGCTGCCGAAGGTCGTCGAGGGAATCGAAGTGCGGCGCCAGGGCGAGATCACCGGTCAGCGACAGGAGGGAACCGCCACCGTCGGCGGTAGAAACGGCCTTCTCGACACCGTCCTGTTCGACGATGCGGAAGTGGCCTTGCTGATAGGCCATTACCCGGCTTGCCTCGTTGAGGTTGTCGGGGTTCTCGAGGAAGACCACCAGACGCTCACCGACCTCGAACTTCGGAAAGCCGTGGGCCTCCACCGTGTAGCCGTCGACCTCACCGCCGAAGGTGCGCACGCGGACCCAGCTCTCGGCTTTGCCGGCGAGCGTGTCTTCGACCTGGATCAGCGCCTCGGTGACGATGACGCGACCGGTCTCGTCCCAGAAGGACTCGGTCTCGGTGACCTTGCCTTGAACGATCTGGTCGGACTTGTTGACCAGGTCCTTGGTGTCGATGGCGACGAAGGTGGATGCGGCGGCGGGGATGGTGCTGAAAATCACCGCGGCGGCGAGCATCAGGAGCAGAATTCCATGCTTCCTCATGGAGCCTCCTTCCCTTGCGGGAGTCGAGTGGTTGATGCCTTCTCATAAAAAAACGACACGACCAGACCTGGTTCCAGGTGAGACGAATCCACCTCGACCTCGGCCCCCACCGAGGGCGGAATCAACGTCTGTGTAACCAATGTCTGGTGATTGAAAATAAAACCAGAATGACATTCGAAAGTCAAAATATGTTTATGGATCTCCCTATTTACCGACTTCCCGGGGTCGGTGCGGTGACCCTTCCGAACTCTGTCGGGGGATCTCTAAATAACTGTTTAAAAAGACTTTAGAGTTCGGTCGCGGTGGCGATGGTCAGGGTCTCAGGAGGGTATGTGGGTAGGAGTCCTGAGGGACTCTTGGGTCCTTCGACATCAGAGACGTCGAGAATGTCCGAGGGCCCCACCCCTGGCCGGGACCTCGGCTTGCCAATGAGGCGAACCCCTTCTTGTCGCTCTCGGCGGAGTGGTCGGACCTCCGAGGGCAGCGACTACGGGACCGAGGCGCTCCAGGCGGTGGTGTTGCCCGACTCGAAGCCGTCGGCAAACAGCACATCTCCGGCCCACGTACAGCCGGCGCCGTTGTGAATGCAGCTGATCCGGCTGGCTCCACCGACCACCAGATAGAGCTCACCTCGGCGGTCCTCGGCGAAGCCGTAACCGGCGCCGAAACCGTTGGCCCAGCAGGAGGCGGCGATGGTGGCCGGGTTGCTCGGGTCGAGGGTGGTGGTCTTCCACACTTGGCCGCAGGCGGAGTCGCCGTAGAAGTAGTCGCCGAAGAGGCTCGGCACCTCGCTGCCACGATAGCGATAGCCCCCCATGATGGCGCCCCAACCGCCGTTGTAGTGGCACAGGACGGGGTCCCAGAGCTGACCGCTGGGGCGGGGGAACTGACAGGTGGTGCCACCGTCCGCGAGACAGCCGGCGGTCGAGCAGCCGGACTCGTCATTGCCGGCCGTCTCACAGCCCTCGCGGCACACCCAGCCGAAGTTGACCGGTGCCGGCGTGGCGGCCGCCTGCAGATTGATCTCTTCCCACTTGTTCTGTCCGACGTCGCCGATATAGAGGTCGCCGGTCAGCCGATCGAAGCTGAAGCGGAAGGGGTTGCGCAGGCCGTAGGCCCAGACTTCGTCACAGGCCGGCTCCTGGCCCGAGAAGGGGTTGGTCGAAGGCACCGTGTAATTGGTGGCGCCGACGCCGCAGTCATCGGGAGCGGTGGCGCTGCCGTCGATGCCGCGGACATCGATGCGCAGCATCTTGCCGGCCAGGGTGTCGAGGCGCTGACCGTCACCGCCGGTACCCTGATTGCTGTCGCAACCGCCGCCGCCGTCGCCGGTCGAGATGTAGAGAAAACCGTCCGGACCAAAGGCCAGCCAGCCGCCGTTGTGGTTGCCCGCCGGATGATCGATGACCAGGATGGTTTGGGCCGAGGCAGGGTCGGCGACGTTGCGGTTGGTGGTCGAGCGGGTGTAGCGCTCGATGACAACATCACCGGCGGTGCCGGGACCCGAGTTGCGTCGCGTGTAGAAAACGTAGAAGTGTCCGTTGTCCGGGTACTCGGGGTCGACGGCGAGGGCGAGGAGACCACGTTCGCCGCCCGCCAGGACCGGACCGCCGGTGTCGTCCCGCAGATCGAGAAAGAAGGTCGATTCGATCCTCTGGCGCACGCCGTCCCACAGCAGGATGGCGCCTTCTTGGGTCGCGATGAGGCGCTTGCCACGGCCGTCGCCGGGATCCACGAAGGCGACCGGTAGCTGAGCGCCGGCAGGAAAGTCGCTCGGCGCCACCAGGGTCGAAATGGCGACCGGGGCCGGCGGTGTGCAGGTGGTGGCGCAGGATTCGTCGTAGCAGCTCGTCGCGCCTTCGCTGGGGGCAATCGGGGCCAGTCCGAAGACCAGGGCGGTGAGCAGGATGGCGGGTTGGCGAGTCGATCCCATGGCTTGCTCCTCTCGATCGGTCCAGGGAATGGCGGCAGGCGGATTCTAACGCTCGGGAAAATCCTCTCCTGGAGGCTGCTAAAGAATCCCCGTCCGCAGCCTGCTAGAGGTCGAAGCGCTGGGCCTGCCGGGCGCGTTCCGCCTCGGCCTCGTAGTCGGCGCCTTTGACCGCCGACTCGAGGGCGTCCGAAACCGGCAGGACCATCGGGACCGGTTGCCAGCGGAAGGTCTCGCCGGTGTCCCGGTAGCGCACGCGGCCTTCGGACACGGCGCGGGTGGCGGCGGCGAGGGGAAGAGAGGCCAGGAGGTCGTCGAGGGCGCGGAACTGGCCCTCGGCGGCCGGGTCGACGAAGCGCAGGACCCGGCGGGACTGGCTGGCGGTGTGGAAGTGGGAGGGCACGAAGAGCAGGCCGTCGAGCTGCAGTCGGTCGCAGACCAGCACCAGAAGGGCGACGACATCGCGCAGCATGCCGAGGCCGGGATGGGCTTGGCCCGGCAGGCGAGGTTGGCGGTCCGAAAAGGCGCGTCGCGGGTTCTGCAGTAGCAGCCATTCGACGCGCAGCATCTCGAAACCGCGCAGGGTGCCCTTGTCGCGTCGCACGCGCAGCTCCATGAGGAGCTCGCGCTGGTGGCGCGAGCCGTAGACCCGCAGGGTCTCGCCACTGGCGTTGTCGAGGTCGAAGGCCAGGTTGGGGTGGCGATAGCCGAGCGCCCGCAGGCGATCGAAGATCCCGGCGCGCTCGAGGGCGAGCTCGACGCCGTGGGCCGAGTAGTAGTTCAGGAAGCGGTCCTTGCGGGTGGAGCCACCGAGGGCGCCGTAGATGTCCTCCTCGGTCAACCCCCAGTCTTCGCTACTACCGGGACCTTCGCCGGTGAGCTCGCTGGGGCGCAGGCGAGCCGCCAGGCGGCGGTAGCCGGCCAGGGTCATGGACTCCGTCGACGGCGGTTCGAGAACCTCGCCACCGAGCAGCCAGGAGACGGTGCGGGCGGTGTGACGCCAGGTGTCGCTACCGTAGCCACCGGCGAGGGCCATGACCAGCGGCACGCGGCCGGGAAGGGAGCCTCGATCCGGCTCCGCCTGGCCGATGAGGTCGATGACGAAACGATCCCGCTCGACCATCGCCTCCGCCGTGATCGTCCAGTCGCCGAGCTTGTCGTCCTCGGCCGGATCGGTGCCGGCGAGGAAGAACACCAGCTCCGGCCGCAGGCGTTCGGCGACCGGCGGCAGCTCGCGCCGCAGGGTCGTCAGATAGAGGTCGTCGCCCACGCCATCGCCGAGCTCGAGAACGGTGGCCTCGACGGCTTCTCGAGGGGTGCCGGTGAGGTTGTGGATCGAAAAGGTGTGGACGCTCGCGTCGTCGGCGAAGTGGGCGCGGGTGGCATCGCCGTCGTGCAGGTCGAGGTCGACCACCAGGATGGGGCCGGCAAAGCCTTGGCGGCGCTGATCGGCGATCGCGGCGGCGATGTCGTGAAAGACGCAGAAGCGCTCCGCCCGGTCGGCGAAGGCGTGGTGGAAGCCGCCGCCGAGATTGATCGCCGTGCCGCGGCTGGCGCGCGCCAGCCGGGTCGCCAACACCGTCCCGCCGGTCATCAACCGTTGTGCCGCCAGCAGCGCATCGTGCTCGCTGTCGCTGAGCCCGTAGCCCACCGCACGGGTGAGCGCGTCGCGGTGGTGGAGGGCATCGAGATAGGCCTCGTCGTGGACCCGCCGGAGTAGCTGGAGAGTCACCGGATGGGGCTCGTGGAGGGAGCTCTCGCGCAGCAGTCCTTGCTGTTCCAGGAACGCCAGCACGCGCTCACCCCGTCGCGGGTCGTGCAGGCCGGAGGCGAGGGTGAAGTAGTAGCCCGGGCCGTAGACCAGCTCGACGGGGCGCCGCTCGAGTACCTGGGAGAGCTTGCGCCAGCGCCGCCGGAGGGCGGTCGAGAAGCGCTCCAGGCGACTCACTGCATGCGCACCCAGGTGGCCCCCCAGCCGCCGGCCTCGGCGGGGGCGTCGCCGAACTCGATCACCCGTGGGTCGCGCTCGAGCAGAGTGCGGACGGTGCGGCGCTGCACGCCCATGCCGCGGCCGTGAATCAAGCGCAGCTCCCGCAAGCCCTGATCGTAGGCGGCGTCGAGGTAGTCGCGCACCAGATTCGGTACCTCCCGCGGTGGGAAGCTGTGGAGATCGAGTACGTCGGTGATCGCCAGCTCGATCGGCTCGAGGTCGTCCTGGGGAGTGTCTTCGGTCACGATGGCCGCAGAATATCGAAACCGGGTCCGCCAACGCTGGCCGAGTCCGTTACGATGCGCGCCATGAGAGATCGTCTCCGGGCGCCGCTGTGCCGCGTTTCCCTGCTGGTGGTCGTGGTGATGTTGCTGGGATGTCCACCGGCGGCGCCGGAGAAAGAGGCGACGTCGCTGCGCGGCCGGGTGACCTCGGTGGTCGACGGCGACAGCCTGCAGGTCGAGGTCGACGGGCTGGCGGTCGAGGTCCGGCTGTGGGGAGTCGATTGCCCCGAGGGCGGGCAGCCCGGTGGCGAGGAGGCGCGCTCCTTCGTCGAAGCGTCCTGGCTCGATCGGTGGGTCGAGATCGAGGTGGTCGGCATCGACCGCTACGGTCGCACCGTCGCCATCGTGCGCGGCGACTCGGGTGAAGAGCTCAACTCCGAGCTCCTGGCGGCGGGTTGGGCCTGGTGGTACCGACGCTACGCACCGCGGCGCGACGACTATCAAGCGATCGAAGCGGAGGCGCGCCAGGCTGGCCGCGGCTTGTGGTCTCAGGCGGGCGCTCTGCCGCCCTGGGAGTGGCGTGATCAGCAGCGCTGAGCGGGCTCGCCGCCGCTGGCGCCGGAGGGTGCCATGAGCTGGTGGTGGACCGGCTTCGTCGCCGGGGTCGCCCACGCCGCCCAGGGCCCCGATCACCTGGCGGCGGTGGCGCCGCTGGCGGCGGCTCGGGGGCGTCGCGGCGCCGCCCTGGGAGCCGTCTGGGGAGCCGGTCACGGGGTCGGGGTGGTTTTTCTGGGGCTCCTCGCTTGGCTTCTCAATGCCACTCTGGCGATCGCCTTCGACGTCGCCGTTCTGTCGCGCTGGGCCGAAGCTCTGGTCGGGGTCCTGTTGATCGTGATGGGAGTGCTGGCGGCCTGGCGCACGCGGCGCCCCGCCGGCAGCGTTGCCGCCGCCTCAATGGGCCGGGGTCTGCTGGCGGCCTTCGCCGTCGGCTGGGTTCACGGAGTCGCGGGGCTGGCCCACCTGTGGGTCGTGCTGCCGTCCGTCGCCGGATCGCAGCGGCAGGCGCTGGGATATCTCGCCACCTATCTCGTCGGCGCCATCGTGGCGATGGCCGTCTTCGGCTGGCTGGTGGGCCGTCTCGGGGGGCGAGGCGGCGAACGCACCCTGCGGCGGGTGCTGCTGGTGACGGCGATCGCCGCCATTGCCGTCGGTGTCTATTGGCTGGCGGCGAGCTTTGGTTTCGAGATTTTCTGAGGAATCCCGTCAGCGCGCTTCGCCGGCGCTTTCCGGCGACTCGGACAGCGCGATCTCGGCCGGTCGCTCCTCCTGCGGCGCCGGTGGGTCGTCCGTCGGCCGGATCTCGGGTCCGAGGAGGACCGCGAACCAGCGCGTCGAAGGCTTGGCTTCCATGGCGATCTTGATGGTCAGGGTGAGGGGAGCCGACAGCAGCATGCCGAGGGGACCGAGCACCCAACCCCAGAACAGTAGCGAGAGGAAGACCACCAGGGTGGACAGCCCGAGGCGCTTGCCCATCACCCGCGGCTCGATGAGGTTGCCGACGGTCAGGTTGACGACGATGTAGCCCAGGGCGAGCACCACCGCCGAGGCGAGGCCGAGCTGGATGAAGGCCAGCAGGACCGCCGGGATGGCGGCGATGATCGAGCCGATGTTGGGGACATAGTTGAGCAGGAAAGCGGTCAGGCCCCAGAGGAGAGCGAAATCGACTCCCACCAGGGCGGCCCAGGTGGCCACCGCGGCGCCGGTGAAGAGACTGGTGGCGGTCTTGATGCTGAGGTAGTGCTTGAGGTCGTCGGCGGCGCGATTGAAGTAGAGCTGAGTGCCGGCGGAGCCGCCGAAGGCGGCTTGGATCTTGGCCGGGAAGCCGGACGCTTCGAGCAGCAGGAAGAGCACCGTGAAGAAGATCAGGAAAGCGTTGCCGAGCACGCCGCTGAGGGCCGCCAGCATGCCCGAAACCAGGTTCATCACCGCTCCGGGCTCGACGCTCTCGAAGAGCTCCTGCAGGGAAAGGCGCTGGCCGAGGTCGCCGGACATCGACATCAGCTCTTCCTGCAGGCGTTCGGTGTAGATCGGGATCCGGCTGGTGAACTCGTTGATCGTTCGTCCGATGAACACCGCGACGGCCACCACGCCGGCCATGATCGCCACCACCACCAGCACGACGGCGGTCCAGTTGGGCACGCCGTGGCGGCGCAGCCAGGCGACCGGAGAGGCTGCGATCACCGCCAGGAAGACGGAGAGTAGGAAGGGAACCAGGAGCGCCTGGGCCCATTGCAAGGTCTGGGCGAGCACCGCGAGGGCGGCGGCAACCAGCAGGGCTCGAAAGCCGCGGGACGAGGCGAAAGGATCGTTCATCATCGTGGGCTACCGGTCGAGTCCGGTAGCGTTGGCTTCAACTATAACCAAAACAGAGCTTTGCGCCTTCCCGGGAGCGGGTTGAGAAGGGCTGGCGGTCGTCCCCTACCCGGGTCCGAAGAGCTGGAAACCGGCCCAGTAGAAGGGATGCTGGCGGCTGGGTTGGGTCTGGCCGGTGAGGAAGTCGCGCTGCGCCCGGCGGAGGGCCTCCACCGGCGAGGCGCCGGCTTCGAGGGCGCTGTAGAAGTGATCCATCAGGTCCGCCGTCGAGCCGTCGGCCACCGGCCACTGGGTGGCGAGGACGGAGCGGGCACCGGCGAAGTGGAAGGCGCGGGTCAGGCCGATGGTGCCGTCGCCGTCGACCGCCCGGCCGCCGCCCGAGTCGCACGCCGACAGCACCACCAGATCACTCTCGAGGCGCATCTCCTCGAACACCTCCCAGGCCTGCAGCAGGCCGTTGTCGCCGTTCCGGCCCGGAGCCAGGGCGAGGTAGGAGTCGAGGGGAAAGCGATGATCGATGCGGGCGTGGCAGGCGAAGTGAAGCCAGTTGGCGGTCGTTGGCAAGGCCTTGGCGGCAGGTTCCGAGGCGTGCCGACCGGTGAGAACCGTAGTGCCGGGGAAGCGGCGCGCCAGGCCGCGGGCTTCGCGCCGCGCGGCCGGTAGCGGTGGCCGCGGGCGACCGTCGATGGTCGTGCTGGTCGGGTCGGCGAAGGCGACGACACGGTTCGCAGGGCGCGCAGGGCGCGCCGCGAGCTCGGCGAGGACGGTGGCCGAGACCACCTGCTGCAGCCCCCAGGACTCGATGGCGTAGTGACCGTCGGCGGTGAGCAGGGCGGCGAAGGGCAGGCGATGGAGCGGTCCGTCGGCGATCACCAACAGACGATCGGCGTCGGCGAGGCGCTCCTGCCAGACCGAGAAGAGCTCGCTCCAAAGGTCCTGGGCGAGCTGCCGCCGGGCCGCCTCGTCGCTGTCGCGATGGTGGTTGAGAAGCTGAAAGCGCTCCACCCTTTGGCCGAGCTGGTGGCGGGGGATCGGCGAGCGCTCGGCCGCGAGCTCGGCGTCGGCGCCGAGGGTGAAGGAGATCAGCTCGTCGTCGCGCACCACGAAGGAGACCAGCAAGGTGCCCGCCGGCAGCAGGCCGACGAGCGCATCGGGGGCGATCGCTCGCCCTGCTTCGAGGTGGCGCAGGCGGTCATCCTGTTGCCAGACGGCGCGGTCGATCTCGGCGCGCTGGCGCTGGAGCTCGCGCAGGCCGTCGAGGTGTTGCGCCAGCAACGCCGGATCACTGCTCGATGCGAGGTTGGCGAGAGCCGCCTGGGCGGCATCGTAGGCGCGGGCGTTCTCCTGCCGCTGGCGGCGCAGAGGTTCCGGCAATGCCTTGCCGAAGGTGAGCTCGCGGCTGGCGAGGAGGGCCAACAATCCCTGGGCGCGGTAGCGCTCCGAGATGCGGAAGGCGGCCGCCGTCTCGCCGCCGTCGAGGAGCAGGGCGATGAGATCTTTATAGATCTTGGCGTAGCGGTCGGTGAACAGGGCGAGGGCCTCGTGGGGACCGCCGAGGCGCTGGCGCTGGGCTTCGAGCGCCTCGACCGCTTCGATGAGCAGGCGGCGAGCCTGTGCCGGATCGCCGCGCTGCTGGCGCACCCGGGCGAGGGCATGGAGGGCCCGGGCGAGGTCGCCCGTCGCCGGTTGAATGCGCCGCCGGATGGTGATCTCGCGGCGAAATCGCTCTTCGGCCGCGGCCGGGTTGCCGCGGGCCAGCTCCAGCCGGCCCGCCGTGTAGTGGACCAGGGCGTGGTCGAAGCCCTGCGGTAGGCGCTGGCGAACGGTCGTTTCGGCGCGTGCCAGGTACTCTTCGGCGGCGGCGAATCGATCCTGCTCGGTGGCGACCCGGGCGAGGCCGGTGAGCACCTCCGCTTCGGCGTCGGAGCCGGGACGCCGCTCGGCGATCACTTCGATCGCCTGCTCGAGCTGCCGGCGGGCGCCTTCGAAGTTCTCACGCTCGATCTGCAGCGACGCCAGATTGAAGCGCGCCACGGCTTCGCCGTAGGTCTTGCGATCCGGTCGCTGGCGCAGCGTCAGGGCGCGCTGCAGCAGGTCCTCGGCGGTGGCGAGGTCGCCACGGCTGTGAGCCACCAGGGCGAGGTTCTGGACCACCCAAGCCAGATAGACGCGCTGGCTCGGGTCCGATTGAAAGATTTCGCGCGCCCTGAGGTAGCGCTTCTCCGCCACTGCGAGGTCGCCGCGCCGCCAGTCGAGGATGCCGAGCTCCATGGTGGCGATGCCGACGTCGCGGTCCCGGACGCCGAGTCGGTCGTAGAGCTCGAGGGCTTCGCCGAGAAGCCGGCGGGCCGCTTCCTGGTCGGCTCGCCGTGCCGCCACCTGGCCGAGAAAATTGAGCGCGCGGGCGGCGAGGGCACTGTCCGCCGGTGCGAGTCGGTGGGCTTCTTCGAGGGCCTGGCGGGCTTCGTCGAGGTGGGTGGCGCGGAGCTGCACCACACCGAACAGGATACGCGCCATCGCTTCCCCGGTCGGGTCGTCGAGCCGCCGGCTGATCTCGGCGGCTTCACCGTAGCGGCGGATGGCGTCGTCGAG
>JBCCHV010000059.1 GCA_039028635.1 Acidobacteriota bacterium | reverse complement strand
GTGGTGAAGGGCACGATGGGCGGAGGCAACTCTCAAAGCTACACCTACGACGCCTTCGGCAACATCTCCGCCGTCACCACCGTGCGCTCCGGCGTTTCGACGACCCGCGGTTACGGCATCGTCCGCTCCACCAACCGCCTGAGCGCCACCGGCTACGATGCCGCCGGCAACCAGCTCCACTTCGGCTCCGGCACCACCGGCTACACCTACACCTGGGACGCTTTGTCCAAGCTGAGGTCGAAGCAGAGCGGCAACGGCGCCATCGAGGACTACTACCTCTACACCGCCGACGACGAGCGCATCAACACCCTCCACTGGGCCGAAAGCCCGATCGAAGAGACCTGGACTCTCAGGGACCTCGGCGGCCAGGTACTGCGCACCTGGGGCACCGTCGGCGGCTCCGCCGGAACCTGGAACCACCGGGAAGACCACGTCCACCGGGATGGTCAGCTGCTGGCTTCCTGGAGACCGGCCGAGGGGCTACGTTTCTTCCACCTCGACCATCTCGGCACCCCGAGGCTCATCACCAAGGCCGATGGCCGCAGCGCGGGGCTTCATACCTACTTTCCGTTTGGGGAAGAGTCCGTGCCCAACGGGTCCACCGAGCGGATGAAGTTCACCGGGCATGAAAGGGACCTGCACGGCACCGCCGGTCAGGGGGATGACCTTGACTACATGCATGCCCGGTACTGCAATCCGCTCAATGGACGGTTTCTGAGCGTCGATCCGGCACGGGAATCCGGCAAGCCGGGGGCGCCCCAGAGCTGGAATCGCTATGCCTATGGGCGAGGCAATCCGGTCAAGTTTGTCGATCCCGATGGTCGAGAGACCGCCGCGGTCCTAGCCATGGAGAGGGACAACCAGGCGCTCTTGAATGGAGAGATCTCCTCCGAGCAGTACTTCGACAACGCCAAAGCAAGGGCCGGAGGAGCTATGCTCGGAGTCTCGCTGCTCATGCCCGGACCTGAGGATGCCGTCATCGCGGGTATTGCCGCCAAGACTCTCAGGGCCTATCGAGCCGCCAAGGAGATCAGGAAGGCCAAACAGGCGACTAGGGCGGCCGAGGCTGCCCAAGAAGTCCCAAGGAGGACCGCGCGGACCACGCCGCGAGACCTCCCTGAAACGCTGGCTCTCGATGAGGCCCAGGGTGGGGCCGGGAAACGAATTATGCAGGGGAAGATAAACGATCCGGAGTACCCGGAGGACGCCTGGGCCAAGATGCAGCATGTGCATGAGAACCCGGACGGAACCAGGACAGTCGTTCACTATTGGGAAAACCTCAAGACTGGTGCTCGGGAAGGATTCAAGTTCAAATGAACACCAATGGGTTGAAGGTAGCTGCCTCAAGAGCCGTGCTAGGGCTGCTTCAATCGGATGAACTTATTCGAGTCGGAGTGCAGGCGCTTGTAAGCGGCTGCGACTCGCCTTCGCTCCGAATCCTGGCTGGGCTGAACGCAACCGAGATCGAGGAAGCGAGAGGGATGTTTAAACGAGCGCTCTCGGAACTCCGCGTCGCTGTGCCTGGCAAGCGGGATGCGGTGATGCACTTGGCGCGAGAGACGGCGAAAGGAATCCTCTCTGGCACGACAGGGGTCTACCTCGGGGCGAAGCAAATCTGGGACCTCACTCATCGTGCATCAGACGAAGAATTTCCGGAGCTCGATTCATTCGTCTATGCGGCCAGCGAATGGGAGGATCGCCCCGAAGCTCGCCATGACTTCGAGGAAGGTATCGTCGCGGCGGCCAGAGAATTCGTGAACGGTTGAGACCTTGGCAGGTTGAGAGACCGAGACGCCATCCCCGAGGAGGCAGGGCGCGCTGTCCGTTCGGCGCTCGAGCGTAATTGAGAGCACCAAACGTGCTCCCATTAAGCTCTAAGCGAAGCGGGGAGGCACTTCGCAGTCAACCCTGCTGGTCGACCGCGAAGTGCCGGCTACGACGCGGCGGCAACCAGCTCACCTTGGGGGCTGGTTCCCTGGGCTTCGCCTACGAGTGGGATTCCCTCTCCAAGATGAAGCGCGCCCGCCGCAACGATGGGACTCGGGACGACCTCTATCTCTACACGGCCGACGACGAGCGCATCTGCACCTTCCGAAACGCCATCCAGTCGATCGAGGAGACTTGGACCGTTCGCGACCTCGACAGCCAGGTTCTCCGTACGTGGACCAATGTCGGAGGCTCCTCCGGAACTTGGACCCATCACGAGGACTATGTCTACCGGGAGGGCAGCCTACTGGCCTCGTGGCGGCCGCAGGAAGGGATCCGCCTCCAGCTCCTCGATCATCTCGGAACGCCGCGACTCTCCGTCAATGCCAATGGGCAGATCCCGGGACTTTCCGTCTTCTTTCCCTTCGGAGAAGAGTTCGGAAACATCCATCTCGATGACCGGTTCGATTCGATGAGGCTATCTTCGCGCTGCAACGGAGTCCTGGATGTGGAGGTCTCGAATTTTGAATCCACTGAAGGGGATTGAGGGAATTCGTTACGACGAAGACGGTGACGGTGTCTTGGAGTACCACGACATTGGTGAGGGCCTGCGGTGGCTTGAGAATCGCTGTGTCGTTTGGGCCGACTGGACAGGTCGCAGGTTCTTGAGTGTGGGCGAGAGTCGAAGGCCGGTTAACTCATCGTGAGCTATCCTGGGTCAAATTTCGAAAGGGCCAATTTTTGTGCCAGGAGATATCGACTAGATGAAAAGACTGACGCTGGTTTGGATTGTCTGCTCTGCTTGCGTCACGCCTATGACGGAAGACCTGGGGCCAGAGGCTGTCGCCCTGCGGCATCTTTGCCAAGAATTCTCTGGTATGGGTGATCTTGCGCCGGAAGTGATTCTCGTGAACGTCGAGACTCGCCCTGTCTTCTCTACTCTCGCACTTCGATACATATATTCCGGGACGCCTCCGGGGCTTGAAGAAGGTGAAGAAGATCTGGCTCGCGATGAGAATCTTGCGGAGAATTTTTCATCCAAAGATATTCCTAATGGTGCGCTTCCCGAGTTGTGCGAATGGGAGTGGCTGCAGCGAGAGGCCAAGAGTAGCGCTGGTGACAAATTGAGACTAGAGCTGTCCGGTATATTGCGAAATCCATTTTCAAACGCTGCGGAAGAGGAGTTGGGAATATTCGCCAAAGTGTCTTCCGGAGAATTGGGCGGTGCCTGGTGGTGGCTCGCCATGAAGAGAAGTGGCCAGGGATGGCATTTAGTTCGCTCTGTCTCGCTGGATGTCTCAGAGAACTAAAGGCAATTGATGTGGTAAAGAGGCCGATCAGGAGGTCGAAGCGTGGCACGGGCCTGATTCATCCACGGCTTGGCGGACCGAATTACAAGGAGCACGTCAGTGTGGAGGTCGACTTGGTCGAGCTCAACGATGTGGTGGTTCATTGCCGCCGTGGGTCCTCGAGCAGCAGGTAGAGGACGTTGTCCTTGAAGCTCGGGTCGCGGGTCACGCCAAGGTGATCGCTGAACAGGAAGTGGACGCCTCGCCAGGCGATGGGGGTGGCGACGTTGGGGCGCCAAGGGTTGCCGACACGCTCGTCGAGGAGGGCGCTGCTGCGCAGGACGGTGCCGTCGCCGGGGGCCTGTTCGATGGTGGTCAAACGGCCGGTCTCGGGCCTGAGCTGGGCGACGGCGGCGGTGGGCACGGAGTCGCCGGCGAAGAGATAGAGCTGGGTACCGGATGGCGGCTCGGCGGCGCGATCGAGGGCACGATGAAAAGCGCGGGCGCGCCGCAGGCTCTTGCGCTGGTGGTCGGCGGCGAGGCGCAGGCGCTCGGCGGGATCGGCGACGTCGGGCAACAACAGCTCGCGGATACGCTCCGCCTGGGGGGCGACCAGTCCCCAGCCCATCTCGCGCCAGAGCTCGGCATCGTAGGTGTCGAGGGACTTTCCTGTAGCGTCCCGGATGGCGCCGTGGCGGGGTCGGGGTAGGAGCTGGTAAATCGAGGGGAAGGTGCCCAGCAGGGCGGCATCGTAGCGCGGCGTCAGGGGCCCGAACTTGCGCCCCTCGATGAGCTGGACGGCGGCCGTCGGCGAGCCGGCGTTGGGGGTTCCGACCAGGATGGCTCGTTCGACATGGCGGCTTCCCGCCCAGTCGAGCGCCGGCAGGGAGCCGTCCGCGGGCAGCGGCTGATCGCCGTAGCGCAGGTAGTAGCGCAGGATCAGCCCACCCATCGAGTGGGCGATGACATCGAACTTGAGATCCGGATCGACCTCGCCGAAACGTCGCTGTGACTGCTCGGCGACGAAGGCCTTCTTTTCGGCGATGAAGCGCGCCAGTCGGTGCGCGTTCTCGACGTTGTCGCGGCGCCAGTCGTAGTCGAACTGAAAGCAGGTGAAGTGGTCTTCGCCGTAGTCGATGTCGCCGTAGTCGACGGCTTCGTCCCGGTAGCCGCCGGCGCCGAGGGTCTTCAAGATCTGGACGTAGGCCTGAAGCTGGAACGGCAGGCCCGCGAGGCGAACCTCGAGGCGGTCGAGGACTCCGGCCGGCTCGACCTCGTCGCGCAGATCGACGAATGGGCGATCCTCGCCGAGGGGTAGGGCGATGAGGGCGAGGTCGTCGTCTCTTTGGGGATTGGCGGCACCGCCGCGAAAGGCGCCCCAGACGGTCCGTCCCGAACCGGGATCGATCAGCCGCGAGCCCAGGATGCCGGGGATGACGATGACCGGGTTGCGGTAGGCGTCGTGATGCTGGGCGGCGCGGTTGTAGATCGCCGAGAGGTCTGGCGTCGCCGGCGCCTGGGGGCGACACGCCAGGCCAGCCAGGAGGGTCGCGAGGAGCGCCCATCGAATCACCCCGCGGGGCGCTCCCCGACCCTCTAGCACCGCTATTCCAACCCTACTCGCAGCAGGTCGATGACCTTGTTGACACCGGGGGTGGACTCGGCTGCCGAGAGGGCGAAGCGTTTGCGCTCGGGGTCCGGCAGCCAGCCCCGCAGGCTGGCGACGCCGTCGACACACTCGACTTCGATTTCGAGCCCGAAGCGGCCGACCTCGGAGAGCAGACGACCTTTGATGCGGGTTTCCAGGAGGGCATCGCGAACCTCGCGCTCGGCGTCCGAGACGGCGGCACCGAGGGCGGTGGAGTCGCCCTTGGCGACCTTGATCCGGTTTTTGACCCGCCGTACGCCGCGCACCGACGCGGCGACCTCCTCGGCGAGCTCTTGGCTCGAGCGCTGCTGCACGGTGCCGGTGAGGAAGGCGCGGTCACCGCGCACTTCCGGCTCGATGGTCATGCCATCGGATCCCAGCTTCTCGAGCAGGGCGAGGCGGACCGCTGTCGTCAGTCGGGCGTCCTCGAGGTTGGTACTGTCGGTCGTTGTGCCGGAGGTCGAAGTTTCAGGGGTGGGAGTCCTGCCAACGCATGCCGTCGCCAGCAAGGCGATGGCGGCGAGAGACAACAAGGATCGCTTCATCGGGGTCTCCTCGTCAGTTCGCCGGCAGTCTATCCCGAGGGGCGGGTCGAGGTGTCGGTGCGCCCTGAGGTAGCGGTCAGGGCTTCGATTCGCCGGTTCAGCGAGAGAAAGAGGACTGCGATCGAATCGCGGCCGTGGGTCCGTCTACCAGGATGAGAGGAGGGGCCAGGAGATGCTTCTACAGGCGATTGGACCGTGGATCTTGGTGGTGCTCGGCGCCGTGACCGTGGTGACGGCGATTATCGGATCTTTCAAGAAGCTGCCCCTCGGGGGCACGGTGGTCAAGTGGATCTTCGGGGTCGCCCTGCTCGGGATCGGCACCTACGGGCCGGCATTCCTGAAGGACTTTACGCCCTTCATCGAAGCCCTCAACCAGGTGGTGGCCGAGCCCACCGTCGAGGGGGTGGTCGAGTTTCTCGACGAGGGGCGCAAGGCGGGAGTTACTCTCCAGGCTCGCCAGGCGGTGTTGATCGATGTGCAAAACCGACCGGGAACCGACTCCCGAGAGCTGCTCGAGATCTACCGTCAGGCCGCCGAGAGCTCTCCCGAAGACCAGGAGATCCTGAACGGGGCCGGGCAGTGGATTCTCGCCGAGAGCAAAGCCCGCGAGCTCGCCAGGCGGCAGATCTTCTCTCAGTTCACGGCGGCTCCGAGCAGGACTGGAAGTGACGATCTGGTGCCCTTCCTCGATCTCGGCGATGAATCCCTGGAGGTCTTCCAACTCGATCGTGGCCAGTTGCAGGAGCTGCAGCTCGGCAGCGAGCACACCATGTGAGCCGGCGGTGGCGCGGGTCGTGGCGCGCCTGGTCCTTTGAGATGCGTCGCGGGAGCGACTCAGTTCCAGAACGAATCCCCGCTCGCTTCCTCTTCTCTCTTACGGGCGAGCTGCTCGTCCATCCAGGTGTCGAACTCGGCCTGCGGCAGGATGTCGAGGTAGCCCCGCATGCGGTAGTGGCCGAGGCCGCAGAGCTGAGCGCAGGCGATCTCGAAATTGAGGTCGTCCCTGCCGTGCTTGGCGCGGAGCTCGGCGGTGGTCATGGTGGGGGTGAACCAAACCGGCGTGACGATGCCGGGGATGGTGTCTTGCTTGATCCGCATCTCGTTGAGCATGAAGCTGTGGATCACGTCCTTGCTCGTCAGGCTGATGATCGCCGGCCGGTCGACGGGCAGCGAGAGGCGGTTGAAGGTGGTGAAGTCGTCCTTGCCGTGGGGATCCTCGGGGTCGAGGCCGATCGGGTTCGAGGCGGCGTCGAGCAGGTCGATGGCGGTGCGCCCGAAAATGCCGTCGGGACCCGGGTAGTGAACGTTCCAGGCGAATTGCTCGGCGATGACCCGGACCTGGGTCGCCGAGGCGAGGGGCGGAAAGTCGTCGACCCGGGCCGACCAGAGGGGAATGGCGAGGCCGACCAGCAGCAGGGCTTCGCTGGTGGCGACGAGGCCTTCGAGCCAATAGCCGGCGCGGGTCTGCAGTCCCCGGGGATTGGCCTTCGGCTGCCGGCTGCTACGGAAGCGCACCAGCACGTAGATCAGGAAGACGCCCCAGCCGACGAAGAGCAGGGCCATCAGACCGTGGATCAGGTAGGTCACCCGGTCGAGGTCGGCGCCGTGGGCCGAGGCCACCTCCGGCAGTCTGAGTAGGTCTCCCATCTCGCGTTCAGCCGGCGATCTCGGCGCGGCCCTGCAGCCGCCGGGCGCGGCGCCGCAGCAGGAAGAACAACAGGCAACCGCTGGCGAGCACGGTGTAGAGCAGACTGCCGAGGAAGATCACCGACCAGCGGGCCGCGTCGAGGGTCGGGTCCTCGGCTTCGCCGAAGCAGACCGGACAGGCGGAGAGGTCGTGGCTCAGCAGCAGGGCGCCGAAGACGGCGAGGCAGAAAGCGACGAAGCGTCGGCGATGCGAGGTCACAGGTAGCTGATCTCCCGGTGGCGGATTAGAAACCAGCGACCGTAGGCCAGCAAGCCGAGGGCGAAGGCGAAGCAGGCGGCGGCGAAAGCGAGAGCGAGGGGCTCGTCGCGGGTCACGACCAGCCAACCACCGGTCCCCAACATGAGAAGGATGCTGAGGCAGAGCAGGACGACGTGGAGGGCCTTGAGGGACATGGTGACGGTCTCGCCAGGAGCTCTAGATGAGGTAGAGGAGCGGGAACAGGAAGATCCAGACCAGCCCGACGAAGTGCCAGAAGAGGCCGCTGGCTTCGACGCGATGGAGGAGTTGCTGCGGCGCCCGCTTCCAGAATCCCGGGCCCGAGGCCCAGAGGTAGAGAATCATCAGCGCGCCGCCCAGGACGTGGACGGCGGTGAGGCCGGTGAGGGTGAAGTAGAGGGCGAAGAAGGTGCTGGTCGATGGATAGAGGCCGCGGCCGAATGCGTCCGAATAGGCTGCCCCTTGGAGCGCCAGAAAGGTGGCGGCGAGGGCCACGGTGAGCCCGAGGGCCGGTCGGTAGAGGGCCAAGCGCTGGCGCAGTAGGGCGCTCCAGCCGGCGACCATGGTGACGTTCGAGAGGATCAAGACGAAAGTGGCGAGCAGACCCAGCGGCAGGTCGAGAATGGTCGCCCCAGGGGGCCAGGGATCGGCGGCACCGACTCGCAGCAGGAGGTAGGCCGCGAAGAGGGCGCCGAAGAGCATCACCTCCGAGGCCAGGAACAGCCAGATCCCGAGCTGGACGTTGTGCAGTCCGGTATCGGGACGGATCTCGACGGTGTAGGGAATGGGGTGCTGGATCGTCGCCTCCTCGCGGCCGCGTCTCAGGGGGAGTCGGCCAGTCCCGGCGAGGCGGCTGCCGGCGGCTGGGATTGGGGCGTGAAATCGGAGGCCCTTCCCGGCAGGCTGTACTCGTAGGGCTGCCGGTGGATCTGCGGAATGGCGGTGAAGTTGCCGGGCGGCGGGGGCGAGGCGGTTTGCCATTCGAGGGTGGTGGCGCGCCAGGGATTGCGGGCGGTCGAAGGGCGGCCCTTGAGGCTGATCAGGAGGTTGATCAGGAAGGGTAGCTGGAAGAGGCCGAGGCCGGCGGCCGAGAGGCCGATCAGGCCGTGCAGGGCGACGACGTTCTCGGTGTGGGCGTAGATCTGGCCGCCGTCGTAGAGGCGCCGCTGCATGCCGGCCAGACCCTGCAGGAACATCGGCAAGAAGACACCGTTCATGCACACCAGGCTGCCCCAGAAGTGGATCAGGCCGAGGTGCCGGCTCATCGGGCGGCCGGTGACCTTCGGGTACCAGTGATAGATGCCGGCGAAGAGGGCGAAGAGAGTGCCCGGTGCCACCACGTAGTGGAAGTGGGCAATGACGTAGTAGGTGTCGTGCAGGTGGATGTTCGAGGCGGCGAGGCCGAGGGGCAGGCCGGTGAGGCCGCCGAGGCCGAACATCGGCAGGAAGGCGATGGCGAAGAGCATCGGCGTGGTGAAGCGGATGGAGCCGCCCCAGAGGGAAAAGAGGAGGGCCGTCAGGATGATCACGGAGGGGATCGAGATGATCATCGTGGTGGTTTGAAAGAAGGTGTTGAGGACCGTTCCCATGCCGGTGAGGAACATGTGGTGGGCCCAGACCAGAAAAGACATGAAGCCGAGGAAGATCACCGAGTAGACCAGCGATCGGTAGCCCCACAGGGGACGGCGCGTGTTGGTGGCGATGATCTCGCCGACGATTCCCAGGGCCGGCAGGATGAGGACGTAGACCTCCGGATGGGCGAGGAACCAGAACAGGTGCTGCCACAGGATCGGGCTGCCGCCGCCGCTGAGGTCGAGGACTTCGCCGCTCACCACTAGGCCGCTGGGCATGAAGAAGCTGGTGTCCGCCAGCCGGTCCATGAGCTGCATCAGGCCGGCCGCCTCGAGGGGGGGAAAGGCCAGCAGCAGGAGGAAGGCGGTGACCAGCTGCGCCCAGACGAAGAAGGGCAGGCGCATCATGGTCATGCCCGGTGCGCGGAGCTGGACCACGGTGGTGATCAGGTTGATGGCGCCGAGCAGCGAGGAGACGGCGAGGAGCACGATGCCGACGAGCCAGAAGGTCTGGCCGAGGGGGGCGATGTTGGCGAGGGGCGGGTAGGAGGTCCAGCCCGATTGGGGGGCTCCGCCAGGCAGGAAGAAGGAGCCCACCATCACCGAGCCGGCGAGCAGATAGAGGTAGAAGGCGACGCCGTTGAGGCGCGGAAAGGCGACGTTTGGAGCGCCGATCTGGAGCGGAACCAGGTAGTTGCCGAAGCCGCCGACGGCCAGCGGCACGACGCCGAGGAAAACCATGATGGTGCCGTGCATGGCCCCGAGCTGGTTGTAGAACTCGGGCAGCACGATGCCGCCGGGCATCTTGGATTCGCCGAACAGGGCAGCGAGCCAGGGCAGCGGTGCGCCGGGATTGGCGAGCTGCCAGCGCATGATCAGCATCAGGCCGAAGCCCAGCAGCAGGAAAGCCGAGGCCGCCAGGACGTAGCGGATGGCGACCATCTTGTGGTCGATGGAGAAGAGGGCTCGCCGCCAGGTCCCGGATGGAGTGTCGATGATCAGCCTTTCTCCAGAGGCCGACGCGTCTCTCTGCGAGCGGCCCGGATCGTCGCAGGGATGGCCTATTTCGGCACGCGCAAAGTGAAGTCCGCGGTCGCTTCGCCTTCCTCGACGGTCACCGTGGTGGTGTGGATGCCGAGCTTCTCGTGCCAGGCGGCGAGCTCGTAGGTGCCGGGTGGCAGATCATCGATCTCGTAACGTCCGTCTTCTCCGGAGATCGAGAAGAAGGGGTGGCTGAGCACGGCGACGTAGGCCTCCATCCAGGGATGAACGTCGCAGCGCACCGGGAAGGCCGGCTCCGGCTCGACCAGCCTCTGGGAGGACTCGGCCACCGTGGGCGGCATGCCGATGTTGAACTCGCGGTTCGCCTTGGGAAGCCCGTGGACGTTGTGGAGAATGCCGTCGGAGTTGCGGAAGAGGAGCTCTTGACCGGTCATCACGGCGACCACCCTGGGTGTGTAGACGCAGCCCACCTGATCGATGACGATCGCTTCTTCCGGGGCTTGGTAGTTGCCCGGCGGAGGATTTCGGACCTGGATCAGGACGTTGGCGAGGGCATTGTCCTCCCCCAGGATCAAGAAGTCCGGATAGACCCGCCCGTCGTGTTTCGCGGCGCAGGCAGGATCGGACTCGATGCGCAGTGGGCGCAGCCGGGGAATCTTGTCATCGAAGACGATCTTGCCGCTCACCGAGCCGCCGTCGGCGGACAGGGACACCGAGAGAAGGGCGAAAATCGTGAGAACGAGGCTGAATCGACGGCCCATGGATTCTCCTTGCGGGTGCGGCGAGAAGGCGCCGTTGCGGTCTTGGGACGGGTCGGCTGGGTCTTCCTCGAAGTGGTCTGAGAAAGCTCGTTTTTCTGGCGGACCGAAGCTTAGTATAAGGGACGGGATCAGAGCTTTGCGGGACCGAATCTCGCCCCCGCCGGAGCTCCTTCCGAGGAGCTTTTCAGGCGCCCGCCCGCCACGCCCGCGCCGGCTGCCGAGGGGGTGCCCGCAAGGCAGCGCCAGATCTCGAGGAGACCAACCGAATGAGCCGCTTCTCGCCCACCGAAACGCCGCGCCGCCGTCCGTTCGTTCTCGGCTGCATCGGCGGCGCGTTGTTGTTGGCTCTGGGAGCCTCGCTGTGGTTGGTCTGGCTCCTCGAGGTGCCTTCACCGGGGGTGCGAATCGGTGCCGAGGTGCCGGCCTATGTTTTCGAGCTGGTGGAGGTCGAGGGGCTCCTCGAGAAGGGTGAAACGGTGCGAGCCTTTTACGATCGCAGCCGCGAGCTGAGCGGCACCAGCGCGGTGCTGGTGACCGATCGGCGGCTGCTCGCGTGGGACGCCGGCGGTCGGCGATCGGTCACCTGGCGGTCGGGCGAGCGGGTGACCGGCCAGGTGGCGGAGAGCGGTGGGTGGCGCTTCGAGGTGTCGGCGGGAGGGTCCTCCCGGTGGCGTTTCGAGGTTGCGCCGGGCCACGGCGGGGAGCGCCTCGCGGCGGTCCTCGAAAGTCTTCAGTCGTCGCCCGCGGGCTCGTCGAACAGGCTCGCCGGCTGAGGGGTCGGCGCGGCCTCGGTGGATTCCTGCGGCGGCTCCACGGGGGCTTCTTCGGCGGTCTTCGGCGGCTCCCCTTCGGCGGTCCCCTTGGCGTCGACCTCCGGAAGGTAGACGTGACGTCCCAGGCCGCGATGCCACACCATGCCGGTGCCCTCGGCGCGGTGGCGAATGAACTGATTGAGCTTCGAGTCGAGGTCGTCGATGAAGTGCAGGACCAGAGCTTCCGGCGTGGTTGGCTCGACCGGCGACGAGTACTCCTTGCGGCCCTGGTGAGCCAGCACCAGGTGCTCGAGCTGGATCTGCAGGTCGGCCGGGAAGTCGGCGATGGCGGCGCAGCGCTCGCGCACCATGTCGCGGCCGATGACGACGTGACCGATCAGGCGCCCTTCCAGGGTGTAGTCGTTGGCCGGCATGGCGCCGAGCTCGTCGAGCTTGCCGAGATCGTGGAACAACACTCCGAGGAGCAGCAGGTCGCGATCGAGGTCGCCGTAGTGGGCGCTCACCTGGTCGGCCAGCTCGGCCATCGACACGACGTGCTCGAGCAGGCCTCCGCGGTAGGCGTGGTGCATGACCTTGGCTGCCGGGTGGACTCGCAGTCGCTCACCGTAGACCGCGAGGGTCTCGCTCGCCAAGCGCGCCAGGATCGGCCTTTCGAGACTGCCGAGGAGGGTCTCCAAGGTTTGATAGAGCTGGTCGATGTCTTCGTGCGTCGAAGGCACCAGCTTGCTCTCGTCGAAGCCGTAGCGGCGATCCTCCTCGGTGGCCCGCCGGCACTCGTCGATGGTGAGCTGGAGCTGGTCGCGGTAGAGCTTGACCAGGCCGCGGAAGGCGACGAAATCATGGGCATCGAAGTCGCCTTCGAGGGCCGGGCTGTCGCTCCAGATCTTGCCCGCCATGGTGCCCGTTTCATCAGCGATCTCGAGGTCGACGAAGGTGCGGTTGTTGCGGTCCTGGCGAACCTCCTTCTTGGTCACCAGGGCAAAGCCCTGAACCCCGTCTCCGGACTCCCAGTCGCGGATCGCCTCGTTGCGTCGAAATTGCGCCATGTCACCTCCCGGCGGGGAGTGTACTGCAGGGGACGCTCGCCCGGAACCGTCTCCTCGTCGCTCCTCCATTCGGTGGCTCCGGCGAGCCTGTTAACCTCGACAACCCAGCCCGGCGGTGGCGCCGTACCTATCCACCGAGGGCAGCCCGAGCTCGGTGGACAGGAGTTCGGCGAGGGCCCTCTCCCTCCGCCGTCGGGTTCGACCCTGCATTCGGTTTTCTCCCGGTGAGGTGCTCCATGAAGCGACCGAAGATTCTGTTGCCCCTGTTGTTGATCGCGGTTTCCCTTTTCGCCGGTTCAGCTCCGACGACCGCTTCCGAGGCCGAGCTGTGGAGCGACTCCCAGCGCGAGTTCTTCCTCGGCGGGCCCGCTCTGCTGCTCGGCGCCGAGAAGCGCGAGCGGCTGGTGACGATGGATCCCGAGGCGCGCGAGCAGGAAATGCTGACCTTCCTGTCCCGCGATCCCGATCCGTCGACCTCCTTGAACGAGCTCGCCGAGGGCATCGAGCGACGTCGTCAGTTGGTGCGCGCGGAGTTTCTGTCGCCCCGTGACATCCGCTCCGAGCTGCTGTTCCTCAACGGTCCGCCGCTGCAGCGCGAGGTGGTGGAGTGCGGGGTCGCCTTTCGGCCGATCGAGATCTGGACCTGGGAAGGCCGTCCCGGTTGGCCTGGCGCCCTCCCCGGGAGCGTGATCGTCTACCAACCGAAGCCCGACGCGGCCTACAAGATGTGGTTGCCGCTCGATTCGAAGCGCGCCCTCTACCAGCCGGATATGGAAAACTTCCTCCAGGAGCTCTACGACTACGGGGCCAACGTCAACCGCCTGCGCCTCGACCTCAGAGCCTGCAAGCCCGGCAAGCGCATCGATCGCATCACCGGCATCAAGGCGCTCCTCGACTATCAGGAGGATCGTCCCCTGGCCGCCGAGTTCACCCGCTTCCTCGAGCCGCCGACGGACCTCGCCGGTTGGTCGGCGGCGGCCGCCGCGACGGTGCTGCCGGAGCTGCCGGACCGCCTCGGGACGGAGGGCTTGACGATGTCCTTCCCGAAGCGTGCCGGCCAGCGCCTGCTGGCCCGGGCGCGGGTGACCCTGCCGGTGTCCTCCGGCATCGAAGTGGCGACGGACGGCGAGGTGCCGGAGCTTCGCCTGGTGGTGCAGGGCGTGATCGAACGCGATGGCGAGCCCTTCGACACCTTCCGCTTTCGCTTCCGGCAGACCGAGCCGAGCGCCGACGTGCCGGTCATCCTGGTGCTCGAGCGCGCTCTGCGAGCCGATCGCACTTATCTGCTGAGACTGCGAATCCAGGACGAGGTGAGCTTGCGGGAAGCCGATCTGTCGGCCGGATTCCGGGTGCCCAAGGCGCCCGAGAAGGTCGACGAGCCGGAGCTCGATGGCGCTATCCAACTGCTGCCCGCCGGCAAGGTGCTGGGGGGCAAGGACAGCCTGCTGCTGACGCCTCCGGAGCAGGAGGTGATGGTGGGGCTGTGGCGCACCGAGGCGCTGGTCACCGGTGAGCGCATTCGCAAGGTCACCTTCTTCGTCGACGGGGAGGCTCAACTGACCCGCAGCCGGCCGCCCTTCGGAGTCGAGATTCGCCTGTCGGAGGTGCCCAAAGAGCAGGTGGTGCGCGCCGAGGGCTACGACGCCGAGGGCGAATTGGTGGCCTTCGACGAGGTGCTGGTCAATCAGATTCGCGGTGCCTTCGCGGTCCGGCTGGTGAGCCCCAAGCGCGGTTTCGTGGGATCCGGTCCGGTGGAGGTGCGGGCCGAGGTGGTGGTGCCCGAAGCGCGGCGGGTGGAGTCGGTGGAGATTCGCCTTGGCGATGAGTTGATCGCCACCCTCAGCAGCCCACCCTGGATCGCCCAGGTCTTCGTGCCGCCGCCGTCGGAAGGAACGCTGACCTACATCTCGGCGACGGCGACCCTCGACGACGGTCGCTCGGCCGAGGCGGTGCGGTTCGTCAATGCCCCGGACTTCGTCGAAGAGGTGGAGGTCAATCTGGTCGAGCTCTACGCCGCCGTCCTCGACCGCTCGGGGCGGCCGGTGAGCGGCCTACAGCAAGACGACTTCGAGGTTTTCGAAGACGGTCGCCGGCAGGAGATCAGCAAGTTCGAGCAGGTGGCCAACCTACCGCTGTCGGTGGGCGTGGTGATCGACACCTCGGGCTCGATGGTGCCCTCCATCGGCCAGGCACAGCAGGCCGGCAAGGAGTTCATCGATCGTGTCCTGAAGCCTGGTGATCGCTGTTTCGTGGTCGGCTTCTCGGATCGCCCGGCGCTGCTGATGCCGCCGACGGACGACGCCGCGGCCTGTACCCTCGGCCTCGACGAGCTCACCGCCTTCGGTGCCACCGCCCTGCACGACGCCATCGTCAGCAGCCTTTACTACTTTCGGGGAATTCGTGGCCAGAAGGCTCTGGTTCTTCTCTCCGACGGCGACGACACCGCGAGCTCGATCGCGTTCCCGCCGGCGGCCGAGTACGCTCGTCGCAGTGGGGTCGCGATCTACACCATCGGTTTGCAGGTCGGTGCCCTCAACGTCAACATCCGCCAGAAGCTCGGCAAGCTGGCGGAGGAAACCGGCGGCCGGTCGTTCTTCGTGCGCAATGCCGAAGAGCTCGACGAGGTCTACGGTGAGATCGAGGAAGAGCTGCGCAGTCGCTACCTGGTAGCGTACGCGTCGGATAACACGACGGTGGAAGAAGGGGAGTTTCGCGAAGTGGAGCTGAAAATGAAGCGGCGGGGCCTGAAGGCCCGAACCATGCGGGGCTACTCTCCTTGAGGCGGGCGACGCTGGCAGCGCTGGCGGTGGCGAGCGCGGCCTTCGCCGGGGGCCTGACGGCCGAGTCCGTCAGCATGACCCTGGAGGGCGTCAAGGGGGTCTACAGCCAGCCGGGGGTGACCGTCGAGCCGCCGGTTCAAGGCTCCCTGAAACTGCGCTTGACCTCGCCGCGCAACGAGCTCCATCTCGACGACAACGTGCTGCGCCTCGAGCCGGTGGGCGACGGCACCCATCGGGTCGGCCTGACGGTGACCTTTCGCGGTCACGGCTGGCTGGTGGCGGAGCTCGATGCGGCCGGCACCGCGACGCCCTTCGAGGACGAGGTGCGGATTCCCGAGCAGACCCTGGAGATCGCCGCCCGGGTGCGGCTGGAGCGCGGCGAGGGCGGCTACGACGTGACGCCGGTGGAGATCCCGGCGACCGCCGAGGTGCGCTTCGAGAGCAATGCCGCCCAAGGGTTGCTGTCCCTCTGTCGCGGCATGGCCGCTTTGCCGATCTTTCCGGTCGACTGTCGGGTGGTGGAGCGCTCCCTCACCCGTGCCGACCTGCCCTTGCCCGCAGTGGGCGAGACCTTTCACCTGCAGGACGGTTTTCTCACCGCCGCCGACCGGCGCCAGATCGACGCCTATTTGACCGCCCACGACGGCTGAGATCCCTGCCATGTTGCGAGCTCCTCTGACCACCCTTCTGGTGATGTCCATCGTGGCGGTGTTTGCCTTGGAGCTGATTTTCGCCTTCCTCGGCCAGGGTGGGCTGCTGCGCGATCTGGGGGCGAATTTCGGCCCGCTGGTCGCGGAAGGCCAGCTCTGGCGGCTGGTCAGCAGCATGTTCCTGCACGGTGGGCTTTTCCACCTGGCGGTGAACGGCTGGGCGCTCTATCAGCTCGGTACCCTGGTGGAGCTGTGGATGGGCAAGGGACGCCTGTTGGTGGTCTACGTGGTGACCGGCGTGGCGGGGTCGATCGCCAGTGTCGCCTGGAATCTCTTCGGGGCGGAGATTCCGCGGCCGAGTGTCGGGGCGTCGGGGGCGATTTTCGGCTTGCTCGGGGCGCTGATCGCGTTTCTGGTGCGGCGGCGGGATCGCTTGCGGCCGGAGGCGAAGTCGATTCTGCGCTCGCTCAGTTTTTGGGCCGCGATCAATGTCTTTCTCGGTTTGACGGTGCCGGTGATCGACAATGCGGCCCACCTCGGCGGCCTGTTCGCGGGTTTTGCACTCGGTTGGTTCCTGCAGGCGCGCCGCCGGCTGCGGCAGCCACCCCCGCCGCCTCCTGATCCGCAGGAGGTCTGGACGCACCCTTCGTCTTCTTCTTCGACCTGGTCTTAGTCGGGCCTTCTCAGCTCATCCCCCTCTGATGGTTCCGAGGGCCGCTCGGTGTTCCCGATGACTGCGTTCGGATCGCACTTTTGGGCCGCCGGTCGTTCCCGGTGACTGCGTTCGGATCGCACGTTTGGGCCGCCGCTCGTTCCCGGTGACTGCGCTCGGATCGCAGAACTCGCCCGGCCGGGATCTGCTTCGAAGCTCACACAGGGTCCTTCGAGAGTTCTTTGCTTCGGAGCTCTCTTCTGCTCGGACAGGCTGCGCTCCGTGCTCGTTCACCGGGCTCGTCCGGCTCCGTTGTGGGTTGGCAGGGTCGATCGCTGGTGGTGGCAGGGGCTTCAACGGTCCGAGGGCTGGGTTTGGTGGGTCTCGGAGCGGAGCGTGAGCCCGCGGGCAAGGTCCTTGGGAGTCCCAGGCTCGGCCCGTGGAGGAGGAACGGAGGCATCTGTTTGAGCCGCAGGCGAGTTGTGCCTCCGTCCGGAACGGGCCGATTCGGAGGCCGCTGACCTTCCTCGCGGGCGGATAGCGGAGCGCAGAGACCCGCCGAACCCAGCCCTTCTTCGCCAATGCCGGCCGCGCGCCTTCCAGGATCGGCCGGACCGGCCGATGACATCGAGGAAGCGAAGAAAAAGGAGCCCCGTGAAGGGGCTCCTTGAATGGTGAAGGCTGTTCGCCGTCGTTAGGGGCAGGTGGCGAAGGCGTTGGTGTCGGTGACCGCCGGGGCCGGTGGCCCCGGGTAGTTGAAGTAGATCTTGTTGACGCCGGCGCGAATGTCGAAGACCTCGAGGCGGTAGAAGACGTTGGTGACTCCTGCCGTGAACACCCAGTAGCGACTCGGCACCAGCGGGCAGGCGTCGAGTACCTTGACCATCACCTCCCAGTTGGTGGGAGCGAAGAACCACAAGATGCCCGACTCCGGGGTGGTCAGGCCGGTGACCACCCGGGCCGGCCCGGTCTCGTCATCGGGCTTGCGCCAGCTACCGGTGACCGAGAAGCGGTCCTGCAGACAGAGCTGGTTGACGGTGGTGGGGTTGCAGGACAGTGCTACCGGGAAGGTCAGGAAGAAGGTGTCGCCGTTGAGGGTGCCGTCGAAGTTGCCGAGGCTGTCGTCGGCGCCGTTCATGCCGTAGACCGCCACCAGGCCGGGCTCCGGGGAGGTCTTCTCCTGGTTGATGTTGGCGCGGATCTCGGCGGTGGTGAGGGCCCGGTTCCATAGGCGAACTTCGTCCAAAGTGCCGGTAGGTGTAATGAACCAGTCCGCGTCACGGGCCACCATGAAGGGGTCGTTGCTGGGCGGAACGGCGCCGCCTTCGGCCCACTCGCCGGCGATCTCACCGTTGATGTAGTGGCGCCGGAAGCCGCCGCCGTAGGTGACGGCGATGTGAGTCCACTGGGTCGTCGGGACGGCGCCGGCCGTGCGAGCACTGGCCGAGCCGCGGACGTAGCTTCGCAGGGTGCCGTTGCAGACGCCGAGCCAGTAGCTCGTCGTCCAGCCCTTGCCCGCAATGCTGACGCAATTGCCGGTGTTCCCGATGAAGACCCAGGCCTCCAGGGTCATGGCGTTGCCCGGATTCAGGGCGTTGCTGTGGGGAACCTCGATCCATCCCGGCGAGTCCTGGTCGACGATGATCCAGCCGCCGTAGGGCTGAGCCTGGGCCACGGGAACCGCGAGGCTGGCGATGAGCAGGATTCCGATCGTCCAGAGGAACTTTCGCATGTTGCTTCTCCTCGATAGTTGGCTGTCATCGACCTCGTGGCGAGATCGGTGGGAGGATCTCGGTCGAAGACCATCGCAACCACTGTCGGTTGCGGCGCGGTTTCGTTACCCGGTGAGTAAGTCTACGCCTGAATCAGTAACCACAAGTGTATGTTCCCATTGGGCCGACAGCGAGCCATCGAGGGTGACGGCGGTCCAGCCGTCGTCGAGCACCTTCACCTTCCAGGTGCCGGCGTTGATCATCGGCTCGACCGTGAAGACCATGCCGGCGGCGAGCTCTACGCCCTGGCCGCGGCGACCGTAGTGGGGCACGAAGGGGTCCTCGTGGAAAGACAGGCCGGTGCCGTGTCCGCCGAAGGCTTGCACCACCGAGTAGCCGCGCCCCTCGGCGAGCTCTTGGATGGCCGCCCCGATATCGCCGATGTGGGCTCCCGGCCGGATCTGCGCGATGCCGCGGTCGAGGCACTCCTTGGCGGTGTCGACCAGGCGACGGGCGTCGTCGCTGATCTCGCCGACGGCGTACATGCGGCTCGAGTCGCCGTAGAAGCCCTCGACGATCGAGGTCACGTCGATGTTGACGATGTCGCCCTCGACCAACTCGCGGCTGCCGGGGATGCCGTGGCACACCACTTCGTTGATCGAGATGCACGAACTCTTCGGGAAGCCCTTGTAGCCGAGGGGTGCCGGAATCGCTTTGTGGTCCTGGGTGACCTGGTGAATCCAGCGGTCGATCTCGCCGGTTGTCACCCCCGGGACGACCCGTTCGCCAACCTCGTCGAGAATCTTCTTGGTCAGCCGTGAGGCGCGCCGAATGCCCGCGATCTCCTCGGCCGTCTTGATCCGGATGCCGCCCCGCCGCGGTGCTTTGGGGAGGCTCGCCGAGCGGTCCTCCCGCAGGTGGCACTTCTTGTACTTCAGTCCACTACCGCACCAGCAGGGATCGTTCCGGCCGGGCAGCCGGGCCGGCGGCTTGGCGAAGTTGGGCTCGTTCATGGTCTGGGCTCTCGAAAACCGGTTCATCGACCCGGGGAGCTTACCTCAGGCCTGAAAAATCAGGCGATTTCGCACCGGAACTCGGGGCTCGAGGAGCCCATGCCGAGCCCTCGGCGGGGTCTTATTTGCGCTTGTGCGGGACCAGCTCGCGCTTGCGCATGCGGATCGCTTCCGGGGTCACCTCGACCAGCTCGTCCTCTTTGACGAACTCGAGGGCGTCTTCGAGCTGCAGGGTCCGCGGAATGGCGAGGCGCACCAGCTCATCGGACGTCGAGGAGCGCATGTTGGTGAGCTTTTTTTCCCGCGTGATGTTGACGTCGAGGTCGTTGGAACGGTTGTGCTCGCCGACAATCATGCCCATGTAGACGTCCTCGCCGGGCTTGACGAAGAGGGTGCCCCGGGGCTGCAGGTTTTCGATCGCGTAGGCGGTCGTTTTGCCGGCCCGGTCGGAAACCAGCGAGCCACTCGAGCGATGGGCGAAGTCCCCCTGCCAGACGTCCCAGCCATCGAACAGGTGATTCAGGATGCCGGTGCCGCGGGTTTCGGTGAGGAAGTCGGAGCGGAAGCCGATCAGGCCGCGAGACGGAATGCGAAACTCCAGCCGTACCCGCCCGGAGCCGTGATTGACCATCTGCAGCATGCGCCCTTTGCGCGCGCCGGCGAGCTGGGTCACGGCGCCGATGAACTCTTCGGGACAGTCGATGACGAGCTGCTCCATGGGTTCGTGCTGGCGGCCTTCGATGGTGCGGATGATGACCCGCGGTTTGCCGACCGAGAGCTCGTAGCCTTCGCGCCGCATCATCTCGATCAGGATGGCGAGCTGCAGCTCACCGCGGCCGGAGACCTGGAAGGACTCCGGCGAGTCCGTCGGATCGACCCGGATCGCCGGGTTGCCGAGGGCCTCGCGCTCGAGCCGTTCGCGCAGCTTGCGCGAGGTCAGGTGGGTGCCGTCGCGCCCCGCCAAGGGCGAGGAGTTGATGGTGAAGATCATCGCCAAGGTCGGCTCGTCGATCTGGATCGGCGGCAGCGGTAGCGGATTCTCGGAGTCGGCGATGGTCTCGCCGATATTGACCTCGTCGAGACCGGTGATGGCGACGATGGCGCCGGCGCGGGCCGTCTTCGCTTCGACCCGGGCCAGGCCCTGGTAACCGTAGAGCATGGCGATCTTGCCCGGCACCTGCTCGCCGTCGCGGCGACAGAGCAGCACCTCCTGGCCCTTCTCGACGGTACCGCTGACCACCCGGCCGACGGCGAGACGACCGACGTAGTCGTCGTAGTCGAGGGTGGTGATCAGCATCTGCAGCGGCAGCTCCGGGTCGAAGCGCGGCGGCGGCACGGTGCGCACGATCTCGTCGAAGAGCGGCTCGAGGTTGTGGTTCTCGCCTTCCGGCTCGTGGCGCACGACGCCGTCCCGAGCGATGGCGTAGAGGACCGGGAACTGTAGCTGCTCTTCGTCGGCGTCGAGCTCGATGAAGAGGTCGTAGATCTCGTCGAGAACCGCTTGCGGCCGGGCGTCGGAGCGGTCGATCTTGTTGATCACCACGATCGGCGGCAGGCCGGCGTCGAGGGCCTTGCGCAGCACGAAGCGGGTCTGCGGCAGCGGTCCTTCGCTGGCATCCACCAGCAGCATGACGCCGTCGACCATCTTCAGAATGCGCTCCACCTCACCCCCGAAGTCGGCGTGGCCCGGCGTGTCGACGATGTTGATGTGAGTGCCGCGGTAGAGCACCGCCGTGTTCTTGGCCATGATGGTGATGCCCCGCTCGCGCTCGAGGTCGATCGAGTCCATGACCCGCTCAGCCACCTCCTGATGGTCGCGAAAGGTGCCGCTCTGCCAGAGCATGGCGTCGACCAGTGTGGTCTTACCGTGGTCGACGTGGGCGATGATCGCCAGATTGCGAATGTCGTCTCGAGTTGCGAGGGTCATCGCTCGGATTCCATGGGGTCATTGACGGCCTGTGGTGTCTGCGGGCGGGCGAGGCGAGGCGGCGCGGGCAAAACCTCGACAGGACTGCGTCATCCTGCGTCTTCGGTTGGCTTTGTCGGGAGACTGGACCAGGCCGGCGGCCGCCGCACGCCTGTCGCGAGCGATTGATAGCACGCCGCCGGCCCGCGGCGCAAGGCAATTTGGCTGGTCGGCCCTATTGCCTTCGGAGGGCGACCGTTCATATGCTGCCCGGCGGACGGGAGCGACTCCCGAAGGAGAGTGCGATGAACGCAGCCCAGGAGATCAATCGAGCGCTGGCCGACGAGTCGCCGGCACTGGCGGCGGCCCTGTCGCCTCTCGGCCGTCGAACGGTGTATCCCAAGGGCATTCCCTTTCAGGCGGCGCAAGCCCGCGGCAAGGCCTACAACGGCACCATCGGCCAGATCACCGACGGTGCCGGTCGGGCGGTGCCGCTGCCGTCGCTGGCGGCGGCCTTCGACGGCATGTCCGCGGCCGGCCGCGACCGCGCCCTGCTCTACTCGCCGATCGACGGCCTGGCGGAGCTGCGCCAGGCCTGGCAGCAACGCCAGCGCCGCGAAATCGATTCCAGCCTGCCCTCGAGCCTGCCGATCATGACCCTGGGGTTGACCCACGGTCTGTCCCTGATCGCCGACCTGTTCGGCGGCGAAGGCCGTGCGGTGGCGGTGGCGGAACCCTTCTGGGGCAACTATCGGCAGGTCTTCGAAACCCGCACCGGGGCGCGGCTGGTGTCGGCCCCGGCCTACCGCGAGGGGCGCTTCGATCCGCTGGCGCCGGTCAGGGCCCTGGCCGATCTGGCGCCGGGCGAGCCGGCGCTGGCGATCGTCAACTTTCCCTCCAATCCGGGCGGCTACTCGCCGCGCGCGGACGAGCGGGCGGCTTTGCTGGCGGGGCTCCTCGAGGAGGCCGAGAAGCGGCCCTTGGTGGTGTTGTGCGACGACGCCTATGCCGGCTTGGTCTACGAGGAAGGTGTCCCGACCGATTCCCTGTTCTGGTCCCTGATCGGCTGCCACCGCAACCTGGTGCCGATCAAGATCGACGGCGCCACCAAAGAGCTCTCCTTCTTCGGTGGGCGGGTGGGCTTCTTGACCTTTCCCTTCGCTCCCGATTCGCCGGCGACGGTGGCCCTCGAGAGCAAGGTGAAGTGCTTGCTGCGGGCGACCGTCGGCGCGCCGGTGGCGGCGAGCCAGGTGGCGGTGCTGGAAAGTCTCCGGTCCCCGGCGGTCGAGACCGAGGTGGCGGCGGTGCGCGAGCTGCTCGCCGGTCGCTACCGGGTGCTCGCCGAGGCCCTGGCGGCCTGTGATCCGGCGCGTCTGCGTCCGCTGCCGTTCAATTCCGGTTGCTTCGCCCTCGTCGAGCTGCCGGCTGGCCTCGATCCCGAGGCGCTGCGCCGCCACCTGCTGGCCGAGCACGACACCGGCCTGATCGCCATCCGGCCGCGCTTCCTGCGCCTGGCCCACTGCTCGGTGGCGGCCGAAGCCCTGCCCGAGCTGGTGCGCCGGCTCGAGGCCGGCGTCGCCGACCTCTTGGGCTCTTAGGACCTTCGTCGACCGTCCTCGTCGTACTCGTAGACGCCCTTGCCGACCTTGCGGCCGAGGCGTCCGGCCTTGACGTACTGCTCGATCAGGATGTTGGGTCGGTAGGTCTCGCCGAGGGTGCGGTGGAGGTGCTGAAGGATCGAGAAGCGCACGTCGAGGCCGACCAGGTCGACCATCTCGAAAGGGCCCATCGGGTGGTTGAGGCCGAGCTTGAGGGCGGTGTCGATGTCCTCGGCGCTGGCCACTCCCTCCTGCAGCATGCGGAAGGCCTCGTTGCCGATCAGGGCGTTGATCCGCGAGGTCACGAACCCCGGTGCCTCGTTGACCCGCACCACGGTCTTGCCCATACGCTCCGAGACCGCCTGCAGCAGGTCGAGGGTCGCCTCCGAGGTCTCGAGGCCGCGCACCAGCTCGATCAGTCGCATCAGATGCACGGGATTGAAGAAGTGCATGCCGGCGAAGCGCTGCGGCCGGCCCGAGGCCGTCGCCATCTCGGTGATCGACAGGCCGGAGGTGTTGGAGGCGAAGGTGGCCGCCGGTGGCGCCAGGCGGTGGCACTCGGTGAACAGCTCGACCTTGAGGGACATCGACTCGGGCACCGCCTCGATCACCAGGTCGCTATCGCCGACGGCCGCCGCGAGATCGCTGCCCGTGTGCAGGCGCTGGCGAGCCGCGCTGGCGTCATCGGCGGCGACTTTGCCGAGCTGCACGCCTTTGTCGAGATTGCGTTCGATGCGTCGGCGGGCCCGCTCCAAGGCCTCCGCGTCGACATCGAAGAGCTGAGTCGAGTATCCGGCGAGAGCCGAAACGTGGGCGATGCCCAGGCCCATGGTGCCGGCACCGAGAACCGTGATGGTCTGGATCGAGTCTGTCATCGGTCGAAAATCTCCGTCGGCACCGGCCTTCGAGGCGGTGCCGCTGGCAGGTCCTGATGTGGGGGGCGAGGTCTAAGAGAAGCTCAGGAGAACGGCACGTTGAGGAGGCCGCGACTTTTTTCGGCCAGCATGCGGAGCTCGTCGGCGATCGCCAGTGAGTTGCGCATCGCCGAGGCTGCCCGCTCCTGCTTCTCCGGGGTATCGCAGAGATGGGCCAGAACCTCCGCCGCCAGGTGGTGGTGACGCACCTCCTCCGGCTGGATCACCTTTTCATAGAGGCGGGCCGTTTCGGCATCGCCGACAGAACGGCAGTAGGCGATGAACTGGCCGTTGCGAATTTCCGCGATGGCCTCGCCGGTGAAGGGGCCGGCGGTGATTCGCTCGACCGTGTCCTGGAGCGGCCGCAGGTACTGGTAGAGGACGCTGTAACCGCCGGCGAAGGGGTCGAAGTCGGTCAGGTCCTCGCCCAGCTCCTCGAGCCGCCGGCTGATCAGGGCGTAGTGCTTCATCTCGTCGCCGCACTGGTGGGCGAGGGCGAGCTTGGCTTCGACCTCCGGCGTCGACGGCATCCAGTGGGCGGCGATCTCGCTGGCTTCGAGCTCGCTGGTCAGGGCCAGGCGCAGCAGGGCCACGACGCTGACCTGCCCCTCGGCTTCGGACTCCAGGGTCTCGGTGGCTCCCAGTCGGGAAAAGATCTCCCGCATTTCGGCTTGCAATTGCTCGACGAACTCTTGGCCGGTCACGACAGGACTCCTTCCGGGGTGGAATCGATGGACAGGAGAATTATAGCGCCGTATGTCGCGCCGCCGTGCTGGAGCAGCGAGCGGCCCGCCGGACTTGTTTTTATGATGTCGAAATATTTATAGTGGTGAAGCGGTTGTTACGTCTCGTCGTCGGTGCATTGCCGCGGTCGACGACGACCCCCCGCCGGGTCGTCGGACCCCGCCGCCCCGGGGATTCCCCGGAAACAGCTCTGGGAGGAACTGGAAATTTTGCTGCGAGGGTGATTCGAAGGCAGTCGATCCAGAATCGCTTAAATATCTGACCTGTAGTAAGTTCTGGGTACGTCTGTGGGTAGGTGTGGATCTCGAATCGCTAAAAAAACTCGCCCAGATTTTCGATTATGCTGGAAAACCTCTTGCTAATTCGTATAATGGCGGCAAGGTGATTCCAGACCCAAATCCGGTCGGCACCGAGAGCTGGGACGCCCGGTTTTTAAGCTGTTTTCGGGCGCGGCGCGGGGCGCGTCGATCCAGCGAATATTGCTTTGTTCGCAATTCTTCGCGATCGGGTCGGTGGATCACCGATCTCGGTTTCGAGCTTGCGCAGCGGAGGAAACTTTTTACCGAGTGAGGGCCCAAGTCATGGTGCAAGAAGAGATGGCGCAGATTCGCCAGAGCCTGGAAGTTACCCCTGACATCGAAGAAGCAGCGGAGCTGATGAACTTGGCCGGCAATTCGACCCGGCTCAAGTTGCTCTATCTGCTCGACAACATGAAGGAGCTCTGCGTCTGCGACCTCGCCGAGTTGCTCGGCGTCTCCGTGTCGGCGGTGTCTCAGCATCTGTCGAAGCTCAAGGCCTACGGGCTGGTGGCTCCGCGTCGCGATGCTCAGACCATCTACTACCGCTTGACCGAGCACGTGTTCAACACCAAGCTGCGGGAGAACTTTTTCCGCCAGTTCCAGGTATAAGCAGTTTCAGCAGTCGTCTCGACGTCTCCCCGCTCGGGGATACGTCGGGGCTTGCGCGGGTCCTGCCGACCCGCCTCTCGGAGACCCGGACTCGTGCCGGGTCTTCGGTTTTTCGGGCCAACGCTTTCGGGCGATGGGTCATTGCGAGTACAATCGCGCCCCTGATGGACGGAATCTCTCCTTGAGCCACGCACACCGCCGGCCGCGGTTCGATTTTCTCGGCCATTCCACGGTGACCTCCACCCTGGCCGATGGGCGCTGCCTGTTGATCGATCCCTGGGTGATGGGCAACCCCGCCTGCCCCCATTCCGAGTCACCCTTCGACCGCCTCGACGGCCTGTTGGTGACCCACGGCCATCCCGACCATCTGGCCGATGGGGTCGAGCTGGCGAAGCGCCATGAGCCGGCGGCCGTGGTGGCCAACTGGGAGATCTGCCAGTGGCTCGAAGGGCAGGGGGTGAGCGGCTGCGCACCGATGAACACCGGCGGCACGATCTCGGTGCTCGATCTGGAAGTGACAATGGTGCGGGCCGATCATTCGTCGTCCATCCTGGATGGTGATCGGCTGATCAACGGTGGCTCCGCCGGTGGCTTCATGGTGCGCGATAGCGGTGGCTTCTGCTTCTACCACGCCGGCGACACGGCGCTGTTCTCGGACATGGCCCTGCTCGGCGAGATGTATCGCCCGGAGCTCGCTCTGTTGCCGATCGGCGACTGCTTCACCATGGGCCCTGAGGCGGCGGCCCGGGCTTGCGCGCTGCTCGGCGTCGCCACCGTGATTCCCATCCATTGGGGAACCTTCCCGTTGCTCACCGGGACCCCCGAGGCCTTCGAACGCGCGGTGGCGGAGCACGCTCCCGATTGTCGCGTCGTCACTCTCCAGCCCGGGGAGAGTTACTGATTCCGGAGCAACCGAGATACAGCACGTCCCTGCCCAACGTATCCAGAATTGGCTATGATGAGCGAATCCTGCGCCAAGCGGGAGCGGCCCGAGGGTCACTCCGAGGTTGGTTTATTCGTTTTGTCGGTAGGGAATCGACAACCGTAGGAAAAGGAGACTGAACAATCGCCAGGCCCAGAGGACCCCGTGTCAATCACCAGATCCGCAAGAGCCCCATCCGGCTCATCGACAGCGATGGCTCCCAGCTCGGCATCGTCGATCTCGACGACGCCCGCCGCCGAGCCGATGAAAAGGGTCTCGATCTCGTCGAGGTCAGCCCCGATGCGGATCCCCCTGTCGTTCGTATCCTCGATTGGGGAAAGGAGCGCTACGAGAAGCAGAAGCGAGATCGTGAAGCGCGCCGCAAGACGCACACCATCGAGATCAAAGAGGTCAAGTACCGACCGACCATCGACGTTCACGACCGCGATCGCAAGACCCTGCGCGCCCGCAAGTTCCTCGAGAAGGGCAACAAGGTCAAGGTGACGGTGTTCTTCCGCTACCGGCAGATGCGTCGCCCGGAGCTCGGTCGCGACATCCTCGATCAGGTGACCAAGGATCTCGCCGACGTCGGGACGGTGGAGTTCCGCACCCGCGGTATGGAAGGTCGGACCATGAACATGATCCTGGCCCCCATCGAGCAGCCGACCGCCTGACCTCTGGCCGCCGAGACGGGCGCTTCTCCGGCGCCCTCGCAGCCTTTCCTTCCTCCCTCCCGAAGCGAATTTGCTGGCCCGTCGTTGGCCGCGTCAGGCCGGCGAGAGGTGATGGGCGAGGCGATCCTGGCCGCTGCGTTCGAGCGCCTCGGCCCCCTCGTCGGTGAGGGCGACGCCGCCCTTCTGGCGTCGTACCCAGCCCGCCGCCTCGAGCTCCCGGAGGGTGCGGTCGAGGCGCGTCCGGCGCCAGCCGAAGCGCTGCACCAGCGTCGCCAAGGGCAGAGGATGGCGGCCCTTCTCGAGGTGCAGCATCACCAGCTGACCATCCATGCGACGAGCGCCGCGCCAGCGTCCGAGAGCGCGGGCCAGGAGACCGTGACGCGGCGACAGCACCATGGCGCCGACGAACAGAGCGCCGGCCACCGTCGCCATGGCGCCGGCGATCGAGGCATCCCACCAGCGCGCCAGCCAGTACCCGCCCAGGGCCGAGGCGACGCCGAAGGCAGCGCCTAGCCAGATCATCGTCGCCAGGCGGTCGGTGAGCAGGTAAGCGGTCGCCGGAGGCACCACCAGCATGGCGACCACCAGAATCGCTCCCACCGACTCGAAGGCTCCCACCACGGTCACCGAAACGGCGCTCATCAAGATGTAGTGGAGCGCCACCGAGGAGAAGCCGAGGGCGGCGCCGAGCTCTGGATCGAAGGTCGAGACCTTGAGCTCCTTGAAGAGTCCGAAGACCAGCGCGAGGTTGAGCAGCAGGGTGCCGCCGCTCACCCACAGGGCCTTGGGTCCGAGATTGTGGTCACCCCAAGAGAGGGTGTCCCAAGGGGTGTAGGCGATCTCGCCGTAGAGGACGCAGTCGAGGTCGAGATCGACCTGCGCGGCGTATCGGCTGATCACGATCACCCCGATCGAGAACAGCGCTGGAAAGACGACCCCGATGGAGGCGTCTTCCTGGAGTCGGCCGCTGCGGTGGAAGAGCTCGACCAGGAAGACGGTGAGCACGCCGAGGGCGCCGGCTCCGATGATCATCGGCAGCGGCGAGCGGTCGCCGGTGAGCAGGAAGGCGATGGCGATGCCGGGCAGGACGGCGTGGCTGATGGCGTCGCCCATCAGGGCCATCTTGCGCAGCACCAGAAAGCTGCCGACGAGGGCGCAGCTCGCCGCGACGCAGCTGCCCACCAGCAGAATCACCAGGGTCGGGCTCATGGTCGGCCTCCGACGGCCGCAAGGTCCGGGGCGGCCGGAATCGGGCGACCGTGGGGGTCGGTCTCGGGAAAGCCGAGGCGGGCTTCGAGCTCGGCCACGGCGCGGTCCGTCAGAACGTGCTCCATGGCCTCCGCGTCGCGGTGGACGTGGTCGCTGGCGAGCTCGAGCTTGCGGGTCAAGTAGAGCTCCCAGAGGCGGTGCTTGCGCACCACCCGGGCGGCCTCGGCTTTGCCGCGCGGGGTCAGCCGCCAGGCTCCGTCGCGCTCCTCGAGCTCACCGCCGGCGATCAGCGGTCGGGCGCTGCGGGCGAGCTGCGGCGCCGATTGGCCGCGCACGCCCATCAGTAGCACCGCCGGCAGCAACAGGTTCCAGTCGTCGCGGTCCTCGCACAGGCGGTAGAGATCTTTGAGCAGGTTTTCGCGTCGAATGCGCCGGGTCAGGCGCCGCTCCCGCAGCATCGCCCACAGGATGCCGCGATTGGGGGCGAAGAGCAGCGATGCCACCAGCACCGAGCTCGAGATCAGCACGATCGCCGGTCCCGTCGGCAGCTTCGGAATAGTGGCGCTGGCATAGGCGCCGACCAGACCGGCGCCGGCGCCGATGGCGGCGGAAAGCCCGATCATGCGGCCGAGACGCTCGGTCCACTGGCGGGCGGCGGCGGCGGGGGTGATCAAGGTGGCGACGATCAGCACCACGCCGACGGTCTGCAGACCGACCACTACGACCACCACCAGGAGCAGCGTCAGCAGGACTTCGAGGCGGCGCACCGGGAAGCCCAGGCTGGCCCCGAAGTCGGCGTCGAAGGACATCAGCTTGAGCTCTTTGTAGAACAGCAGGACGGTGACCAGCACCGCCGCGCCGAGCCAGCTCATGCGGGCGACGTCTTCCGGCAGCAGGGTGGCCGCTTGCCCGAACAGAAACCGATCGAGGCCGCTCTGGTTGCCCGTCGGCAGCTTCTGAATGTGGGTCAGGAGCACGATGCCGGCACCGAAGAACACCGACAGCACGATGCCGATGGCGGTGTCCTCCTTGATCCGGGTGAGGCGGATGGTGGCGAGGATGAAGAGCGCTCCCAGCAGGCCGGCGACGAGGGCGCCGAGAAACAGCGGCAGCGGTGCCTTGACGCCGGAGATCAGGAAGCCGAGACAGACCCCGGGGAGGGCGGCGTGGGCGAGGGCGTCGCCGAGGAGGCTCTGGCGCCGCAGGAAGGCGAAGCTGCCGAGGGTGCCGCCGAGGGCTCCCAGCAGGCCTGCCCCGAGGAGCACGTTGCGGGCCGCGAAGGTGAGCTCGAAGCTCATGGGGCGTTGCGCTGGCCGAGGAGGGCTTCGGCGGCCTGGGTCAACACTGTCAGCTTGCCGCCGTAGGTGCGCTGCAGGTTCTCTTGGGTGAAGGTCGAGGACACCGGCCCGGCGGCCACCAGGCGCATGTTGAGCAGCACGACATGGTCGAAGTACTCCGCCACGGTCTGCAGGTCGTGGTGCACCGCCACCACCGTGCGGCCGCGATCGCGCAGCTCCTTGAGCATCTCGAGGATGGCCTTCTCGGTGGTGGCGTCGACGCCGGCGAAGGGCTCGTCCATCAGGTAGAGGCGGGCGTCCTGGGCCAGTGCCCGGGCCAGGAAGACGCGCTGCTGCTGGCCCCCCGAGAGCTGGCTGATCTGGCGGTCGGCGTACTCCTCCATGCCGACCATGGCGAGGCACTCGAGGGCCTTCTTGCGCTGCGCGCGGCCGGGCCGGCGGAACCAACCGAGCTCGCCGTAGAGGCCCATCGTGACGACGTCGAGGGCGCTGGTGGGAAAGTCCCAGTCGACGCTCTCGCGCTGCGGCACATAGCCCACCCAGGAGCGCCGCTGGCGGTACGGTGCCTGGAAGACCTGAACCCAGCCGGTGATCGGCCGTACCAGCCCCAGAACGGCCTTCAGCAGGGTCGACTTGCCGGCGCCGTTGGGGCCGACGATGGCGATCAGCTGACCGGCCGGCAGCTCGAGGTCGATGTCCCAGAGCACCGGCTGGGAGCGATAGGCGACGGTGAGGTCGTGGACCTCGAGGGCGACGTCCGAGTGGGGATGATCGCGGGGCTCGCTCACGGCGTCGCCTCCTGGTTCGCCGGGGACATGGCATCGACGAAGGTGCCCACGTTGTGGCGCACCATGCCGAGGTAGGTGCCCTCGGGGGTGCCGGCGGGGCCCATCGAATCGGAGAACAGGGCACCGCCGATGGTCACCCGGTGGCCGCGTGCCGCCACCGCCGCCTGCACCGCCTCGATCGAGCGCTGGGGCACGCTCGACTCGACGAAGATGGCGGGGATCTTCTCCTCGACCACCCGGTCGACGACCCGCTCGACGTCCTGCAGACCGGCCTCGGAAAGGGTGCTGATGCCCTGCAGGCCGATCACCTCGATGCCGTAGCGGGCGCCGAAGTAGCCGAAGGCGTCATGGGCCGTCACCAGGATGCGGCGCTCCTCCGGAAGCCGCGCCAGGGTCTCCTCGACCCAGCCGTGGAGGGCGGCGAGCTCACCGTCGAGGGCGGCGGCGCGGGCCTCGAAGGCGGTCGCGTGGTCGGGGAGCAGGTCGCTCAGGGCTTGCCGGATCGGCGCCAGGGTGGCGCGCCACAGGACGATGTCGAACCAGATGTGGGGATCGTACTGGCCGGGCAGGCCGGGGGGCTCGCGAAGCGCATCGGGGGCGATCACCTCGGCCACCGCCACCACCGGCCGAGAGCGGCTCATCTTCTTCAGGACGTCACCCATCTTGCCCTCCAGGTGGAGGCCGTTGTAGAGGATGAGGTCGGCTTCGGCGAGGCGTCGGACATCGCTCTCGCTGGCCTTGAAGAGGTGGGGGTCGATGCCCGGCTGCATCAGGGCCTCCACCTGGGCCTCGTCGCCGGCGATGCGCTGCGCCATGTCGGCGATCATGCCGGTGGTGGCGATGATCCGAGGCTTGGCGTCGGCGGCGGGCTCCGGAGACCCGCCGCAGGCAACCCAGAAGAGCAGGCCGACGAGCGGCAGGATGATTCGAGCAACGGTGGCGCCTTGATTTTTTGGCATATCAAAATTATCGTCAAGGACCGTAAAAATGTCAACTTCGCGGCATCCTCTCTGGGCACCGCGGAGACCATCGAGTAGGCTTGTCGGGATGGCGACGAGTACGGTCGAGGACTACCTCAAGTGCATTCTGCTCGAGCAGCAGAAGAACCCCGCCGACCGGGTGACGACGGGGCGCATCGCGGCCTCCTTGCGGGTCGCGCCGGGCACCGCGACGGCGATGGTCAAGACCCTGGCGCAGAGCTCGCTGGTGGCCTACGAGCCCTACAGTGGAGTGCATCTCACGGAGTCCGGCCGCCAGCTCGCCACCCATGTCCTGCGGCGCCATCGGTTGGTGGAGCTTTTCCTGGTCAAGATCCTCGGTCTCGACTGGTCGGAGGTCCACGACGAGGCGGAGCACCTCGAGCACGTCGTCTCGGACCGCGTCATCGAGCGCATGGATCACATGCTGGGCTATCCCTCCGTCGACCCCCACGGTGATCCCATTCCCAACGCCGAGGGCGTGGTCGAAGAGCCCGACGGTGTCAGTCTGCTGGGGTGCTCGACGACGCAGGCGGTGCGGGTGGTGCGAATCGACGACCAGAGTCCGGAGTTTCTGCAACTGGTGGAGCGGCGCGGTCTCAAGCCCGGCAGCCGGCTGCAGGTGGCGCATCGCGATCCAGCGGCCGATACGGTCGAGCTGCGTCTCGCCGTCGGCGGAGATCTCAGCCTCGGCTGGCGGGCGGCCTCGAAGATTTTCGTCCTTCCGGAGCGGGACGATCCGGGGCCGGCAGCGATGGCTCCCTGATCCGCTCGGCGACCTGCTAGGCTCGCAGTCCGGTTCGAGGGGCCTCGACTAGCCAACCCCTTCACAACCCATCCCAAGAGCAGGAGTGAACGACGGTGGCATTGACCTACGGCGAATACCTGCGAATCGATGAGCTATTGGCGCTGCAGAGCCCGCGCTCCGAAGGGCCCGAGCACGACGAAGTCCTGTTTATCGTCATCCACCAGGTCTACGAGCTCTGGTTCAAGCAGATCCTCCACGAGATCGACTACCTGCGTCCTCATCTGGAGCGGGGCGATGGAGCGGTCTCCTTGGCGACCTTCAAGCGCATCTTGACGGTGCTCAAGACGATGGTCGGTCAGGTCGACATCCTGGAGACCATGACACCGGTTTCCTTCCTTTCCTTCCGATCTCGCATCGAGTCCGCCAGCGGCTTTCAGTCCTGGCAGTTCCGTGAGGTCGAGATCGCCCTCGGCATGCGCGGTCCCCGGCTGGCGGCGCGGCAGCCGGAGGGCAGTGAGGGGCGCCGCCGGCTCGAGGCCCGCCTCGCCGAGCCATCGGTCTTCGATGCCTTCCTGCGATTTCTGGTGCATCACGGCCAACCGGTTCCGGAGAGCCTGCTGCATCGCGACCTCGCCGAGGCGGTGGAGCCCAGTCCCGAGCTGCAGGCGACGCTGGTCGAGATCTACCATCACCAGCCGCCCCTGCGCGCCATTTGTGAGCGTCTGGTGGACCTCGACGAGGGCATCCAGGAGTGGCGCTATCGCCACGTCAAGATGGTCGAGCGCACCATCGGCACCAAGGCCGGCACCGGCGGCTCGAGCGGCGCCGAGTACCTGCGCAAGACTCTCTTCCGGCCGCTCTACCCGGACCTCTGGGCGATCCGCAGCCATTTGTAGAGGGGCCAGCCGGCTGCTGAAAAGTCCGCTTCGCGACTTTTCCAGCGCTGCTAGCTGTTTTTTCCGAGAGGCCCGGAAGCAGGTTGTTGATGAGTTTTTCAGCAACCTGCAAGTCATTTGCAGGCCTAAATCGGGGCTCTTGGCGTCTCAGGGCTTCGAGCCCCCTCGAAATAGCCGGCGGCTATTTGCGCGGCAGGGTGGCGTACCAGCAGCCCTTGCCGCTGCCGTCCTTGGTCTCGTAGGTCCCGGCGATGCGCCACAGCGGGTCCCTTTCGGAATGGTGCATCAGATAGCCCGTGAAGTACTGCTTGATTTGGGTCACTCGCACGAAGGTGAGCACGCCGAGCAGGCTCGGTCCGGTGGTACCGCTCCATTTTCCGTTGAGGAAGTCGCCACTGCTGATCGTTCCTTGGACCTGCAGGCCGGAGATGCTCTGCAGGTCGAGCTGAAAGATCCGCCCATTGGCCATCATGTTCCATTCGCCGAGGGGGAGATCCGAGGGGTACTGGTAGGGGCCGCCGTAGACCGAATTTGCGGGAAAGCTTCCGGGTTCGATGGACATTTTCTTTTCTCCTGATCAATCGTGCGTCCCGCGTCGGGTCCGCACGGCGGGGATTTCAGTGGACGACGGCGGCCATCGGCAGGTGCCCTCTGGGTGCCGTCTGCCGAGTCCACGACGAAGGGCGCGGCGACCGGACAGGCGAAATTCGAGAAAGTTAGGATGGTTGTCGTGAAGGCCTTCTACTGCGACCAGTTCGAGCTCCCCTTGCCGCCCGAGCACCGCTTCCCGATGGCCAAGTACCGCCTCCTGCGGCAGCGCGTCGCGGGCCACCGGGAGATCGATCTCGAGGTGCCGCCGGCCGCCGAGGCTGTTGATCTGCTGCGGGTGCACGATGCGGCCTATGTTTCTCGGGTGGTCGGGGGCGCCCTGGCGCGACAGGAAATACGGCGCCTCGGCTTCCCCTGGTCACGGCGGCTGGTCGAGCGCTCGCGCCGCTCCGTCGGCGGCACCCTGGCCGCCTGTCGGTGGGCCCTCGAAGATGGTGCGGCGGTCAACCTCGCCGGCGGTACCCATCACGCCTTCGCCGACCACGGTGAGGGCTACTGTGTCTTCAACGATGTGGCGGTGGCGGCGCGAAGCCTGCTCGCCGAGGGCTCGGTGCGGCGCGTGCTGGTGGTGGATCTCGATGTTCACCAGGGCAACGGCACGGCGGCGATTTTCGGCGGCGATCCCCGGGTCTTCACCTTTTCGATGCACGGCCGGCGCAACTTCCCGGCCCGCAAGGTCCCCGGCGATCTCGACCTGGCCCTCGAAGACGGTACCGGTGACGACGAGTACCTGGACCTCCTCGACCAGGCCCTCGAACGGGCCTTCGCCGCCAGCGGGGCGGAGTTGGTGATCTACGTCGCCGGCGCCGATCCCTTCGCCGGCGATCGCCTCGGGCGCCTGGCGCTGAGTCGCGCTGGCCTGGCGGAGCGGGATCGGCGGGTCTTCGCCGGCGCCCGCCGCGAGGGGCTGCCGGTGGCCGCCGTGATGGCCGGCGGCTATGCCCGCGACGTCGACGACGTGGTCGCCATTCACCAGGTCACCGTCGAGACGGCGGTGCGCAACTGCACCGGCACCGCCGGCGGCGCGATAGAATAATGGCTCCGCCTCGTGGGTTATGGCTTTTGGATTCCGTCTCCGGAGATGGAAGGCCCTGAACCGAAGATTGGGACTCTTGAACGATAGAAAGGTAGGAACCGATGTCTCGAGCTCTTCGTAGCACTGTTTTCACCCTGGCTGGCCTGTTGCTGGTGACGGGTCTCTTGTTCGCTCAGGCCCAGGGACGGGTCCAGGGCAAGGTCGTCGATGAGAACGGGGAGCCCTTGGCTGGAGTCACCGTCACCATCACGTCGGAAGGCTATGGCTTCGAGGAGGTCAAGAAGACCGACAAGAAGGGGCGCTTTGCGGTGCTCTTCGTCGATGCCACTCGACAGTACCTGTTCAAGTTCGAGAAGGAAGGCCACGCCACCTTCGAGCAGCCCTTGAAGCCCACCATCGGCGACAACATGCGCCAGGAGTTCACCCTGCCGACGGTCGGCTCGCAGGCCGCCCAGGCCGGTGGCGGAACCACTTCCGGCCCGTCGACCAATCCGGCCATCAACACCTTCAACGATGGCGTCGAGGCTTTCCAGGCCGGTGATCTCGAGACCGCCAAGGCGAAGTTCCTCCGGGCGTCCGAGATGGACAAGAAGCTGGTCGAGCCCTATTCCGCTCTGGCCGGCCTCTACAGCGACGAAGGCAATCACCAGCAGGCCCTCGAGATGGCCAACAAGGTGATCGAGCTCGATCCCGCCAACACCCGCGCGCTGCGCGTGCAGTACGACGCCTACAAGGAGCTCGGCGACAACGAAAAGGCCGCCGCTGCCCTCGAGGCCTTGAAGACCACTGGCGGCGGCACCGACACCGCCATCCGAATCTTCAATGAGGGAGCCGAGGCGGCCCGATTGGGTGATCTCGATACCGCTTCGAAGCGTTTCGAGGAGGCCCTGGAGCTCGATTCGGAGCTCTCTCCGGCGCACAACGCTTTGGCCCGTATCTACTTCTTGCAAAAGGATTACGAGAAATCCATCGCGGCGGCGACGGCGGCCCTCGACATCGACCCGAGTCTGACCGACGTGCTCAAGTTCAAGTACGAGTCCTATCGCGCCCTGGGCGACGATGCGGCCGCCCTCGAGGTCTTCGGTGAGATGTCCCAGGCCGACCCCAAGGGCACCGCCAAGGCGCTCTACGATCAGGCCGTTTCGATGTTCAACGGTGGCAATATCGCCGGTGCCCAGGCGGCTCTCGAGCAGACCTTGGCGGCCGACTCGAGCTACATCAAGGCGCACTACATGCTGGGCCTCTGCTACGTCAACTCGGGCGATACCGCCAAGGCCAAGGAGCACCTCGAGAAGTTCATCGCCGAGGCGCCGGACGATCCCGATATCGCCACCGCCAAGGAGATGCTGAGCTACGTCGGTTAGGAAGCGCAGCGAGGGCGCGGGCCTCAGGCGCTGAGGCGGCCCGCGTCCAATCCATTGGATCATTCTTCGGTCCATTGAATTGACGCCCCCGATCCGCCTTCCGGCTCGGGGGCGTGTCGCGTCTAAGTGCATTGCTATCAGAGGTATGCTTGTTCGGCATTTGACCGAAAAGAGGTGGCATGGTGTATGCTCTGTTCTTCTGCGAGAACAGGTAGCGATCTCGACCCCGAATCGGACCCAACGATCACTCGAGCTCGCGAAACTCAAGACAGCCGAAGTCCGACGGAGCGTGTCCGGCGGACTTCACCTTTGGGACGCAAAGGAGATTCCTGCGTATGAATGCCAAGTGGATGAAAGGCCTGGCCCTGGTAGCCGTCGTGCTGCTCGTGGCCCCCGCCGCCTTCGCCCAGACGACCGGCCGTGTCGACGGTACGGTCTCGGACGACACCGGCGCCGCCCTTCCGGGCGTGACGGTGACCCTGAACAGTGGTCAGCTCCAGGGTGAGCGTGTCGGCGTCACGGGCGCCGACGGCAAGTTCCGTTTTGTCGGCCTGCCGGTCGGCGACTACACCCTGACCGCGGCTCTCGATGGTTTCTCGAACCTCGAGCAGACCGGCATCGGTGTTGGTATCGATAAGACCATCACCCTCCAGCTCACCATGTCCACCGCCTTCGGCGAAGAGGTGACCGTCAGCGGCGCCGCGCCGATCATCGACACCACCAGCACCACCGGTGGCGCCAGCTTCAGCGAGGATCTGTTCGAGGAGCTGCCGGTCGGCCGCACCTTCGCCGGTCTCGCTTTCGCGGCCCCGGGTGTGGTCAGCGGTGGTCTGGGCAGCAACCCGTCCATCGGTGGCGCCTCCGCCGCTGAGAACCGCTACGTGGTCGACGGTCTCGACACCACGGATCCGGCCTTCGGCACGATCGGCACCAGCGTGCCCTTCGAGTTCGTCAAGGAGGTCGAGGTCAAGACCGGTGGTTACGAGGCTGAGTACGGTGGCGCCCTGGGCGGCATCCTCAACGTCGTCACCAAGTCCGGTGGTAACCAGCTCGAGGGCGACATCTTCGGCTACTGGTCCGACGACAGCCTGCAGTCCGACAGCCCGCCGACGGCGGTCTTCGGCACCGACCTGGGCTTCACCGAGTACGATTTCGGTGCCGCCATCGGTGGCAAGCTGATCCAGGACAAGCTGTGGTACTTCGTGGCGGTCAACCCCTCGACCACCGAGGACGAGTACACCAGCCGTGGCGAGCTCACCACCTACACCGAGGAAGAGGAGTCCCTCTTCTACGCCGGCAAGCTGACCTGGCAGATGAACCCCAGCCACCAGCTGGTGTTCTCGGTCTTCGGTGATCCCCGCGATCGCACCGAGGACGGTGTCCGCAATACCGCCGGCTTCGTGGCCTCCGAGTCCGAGCGTGGCGCCCAGAACTTCGGCGTCACCTACAACGGCACCCTGTCCTCGAGCCTGTTCGCCGAGGTCAGCGTCGGTCTCTATGACGAGACTTTCAACGCTCAGCCCGTCACCGAGAATGCGCGCTACGAGGTTCGCAGCTTCGGCGGTTTGGCGGAGCAGCTCGCGTCGACCCTCGGCGACTGCTACACCCCGGGTCAGTTCAACACCCGCTTCAACATGAACGCGGGCTGCCGTGGCGGCACCTTCGCTCAGGACAACGGTGACTCGGAGCGTTCCGAGGCTCGCGGTGCCCTGACCTGGTTCGGTGCCACCGGCACCATCGACCACGAGCTCAAGTTCGGTGCCACCGTCCGCGACGTTGAGTACACCGACCAGGCCCGCTACCCCGGTGCGGTTCCGGGACCGGCCATCGATGAGACCGGTTTCGTCTTCGATCCGCAGGGCCTTGCTGGGCAGCGCTACCTGCTGTTCAACACCCTCGCCGGTGTGCCGGCCTACCTCCTGATCGAGTACGACCAGGACTCTACCGGTGAGACCGACGAGCAGGCCATCTACCTGCAGGATCGGGTTCGCTTGAACGACTACTTCTCGCTGAACCTCGGCGTCCGCGCCGATTCCTTCGAGTCGACCGGTGAGGCCACGGCCGCTTCGCTCGCCAACCCGGCCGCCAACTCCACTCAGGCGCTGGACTTTGGCTTCAGCGACATGGTGGCGCCGCGTATCGGCTTCACCTGGGACGTCTTCAAGAACGGCCGCTCGAAGCTGTACGGTCACTACGGTGAGTTCTACGAGTCGGTTCCGCTCGACATCAACGCCCGTGCGTTCGGTAACGAGCAGTTCAACTTCTACTACTTCTACTACCCGAGCGACGGCTCCGTGCCCTCCGCCAATAACTACGGTACCCACTTCTACACTTACGCCTTGGGCACCGGTGTCGGCGTCAGCGATGACATCGAGCCGATGTACACCACCGAAGCTTTGGTCGGGTTCGAGTACGAGGTCATGCCGAACGTGTCCCTCGGCATCAAGTACACCGAGCGCGGTATCGAGAACGTGATCGAAGACATCTCGGTTGACGGTGGCCAGACTTACTTCGTCACCAACCCGGGTAGCACCACCTTCGACGTCAACCCGGTCACCGGCGCTCCGCTGGCTTCGACCGTGGTCTTCCCCGAGCCGGTTCGCGACTACGAGGCCATTGAGCTGACGGTCAACAAGCGGTTCACCAACAATTGGCAGCTCTACGGCTCCTACGTGAACTCGGAGAACTTCGGCAACTATGGCGGTCTGTTCCGTCAGGACAACGGCCAGCTCGACCCGAACATCACGTCGCTGTATGACCTCCCGGAGCTCCTGGTGGGCGCCGAGGGTCTGCTGCCCAACGACCGTGAGCACCAGTTCAAGCTCTACGGCTCGTACCTGTGGCCCTTCAAGCTGGTCACCGGCTTCTACGGTCAGTTCCTGTCCGGTACGCCGATCAGCCAGCTGGGTGCCCACCCGGTCTACGGCACCTCGGAGCGTTTCGTGACGCCTCGCGGTTCCTTCGGCCGTACCCCGGACCGGTGGAATGTTGACCTCCACCTGCAGTACCCGATCGAGTTCGGTAACGGTACCGAGCTCAAGATCATCGCGGACATCTTCAACGTCACCGACGAGCAGGAAGCGACGACCGTTGATCAGGACTGGACTTTCGCCCGTCTGACCGCGACTCCGAACCCGCCGGACCCGCAGGGCAACCCGAACTTCGGTACGCCGACGTCGTTCCAGTCGCCGCGTACGGTTCGGATTGGTGTCAAGCTTGCTTTCTAAGTCTGCTTGACGCTGGACGAGGAAGGAGGGGCCTCTGGGCTCCTCCTTTTTCTTTGGTCAAGAGGCCGATCGGGGCGACCCGGTCGGCCTTTTGTGTGCCTGGCCGGGGGCCTCCGGGAAGGCCCGATCGATCCCTCCGGCAAGCTGGTAGGCTTGTCGGGCTATGGTGAAACGACTCCTACTCGTCGCTGTCGTCGCTGCCGGGATTCTCCTTCTGGCGAGTGGTTTCTTTCGGGTTCGCGAGGGCGAGGTCGCCCTTGGGAGCGGGGATTCTCCCTCCGTCTGGAACAGCGGCTGGCACTGGCGGCTGCCCTTTTCGGGAGACCTCCAACGGCTGCCGCGAAGCCCGATTCCCTTGCAGTCGGAGCTCGAGGTCCGAACTGCCGAGGGTGCCACCATAGTCCTCGACCTGGCCGGTGACTTCGGAGTTGCCGAAGGCGGCGAGGAGGCCTGGCGTCGGAACGCCGGCGAGGGCATTTTCGGCGACGGCTTGATCGCGGTGGCCTCGCGCGCCGCCGAGCCGGCGGTGCGCGCCATCGATCCCGCCGATCTCTTCCAGCCGGAGGCCGAGAAGCGCTTGACCGGCGGCCTGCTCGAAGGTCTTTCCGAAGCCGGTTTGGTGGTCGACGCGCTGAGCGTCCGCGTGCCGGCGGAGCGCAACCCGGTGGCGGCGGCGGTGGTCCGCAACCAGCTCCGCGATCTGGCCTCTCCCTCTGGCCGAAAGGTCTTGTTGATCGGCTGGGATGGTGCCGACTGGTTGATGATCCGTCCCTTGCTGGAAGCCGGCCGGATGCCCCATCTCGCGTCGCTGATTCGACGCGGCGCCTCCGGCGAGCTGCGCTCGGAGAAACCGCTCCTTTCGCCTTTGGTGTGGACCACCATCGCCACCGGCAAGCCGGTGGTGGAGCACGGCATCGCCGACTTCCTGGTGCAGGATCCGGACACCGGCGGCCTGGTGCCGATCAGCTCGTCATCCCGCAAAGTGCATGCCCTCTGGACCCTGCTACCGGCCTTCGAGCTCTCCGTCGATGTCGTCGCCTGGTGGGCGACCTGGCCGGCGGAGGCGGTGCAGGGCACGATGGTGACCGACCGTGTCGCCTATCAGCTCTTCGAGTACGAGGAGACCGAGGGCAACGACGGCAAGGTGCATCCGGACACTGCCTGGAACGGGGTCCAGAATCACCTGGTGGCGGCCGAGCAGGTGCCCTTCGAGACGGTGCAGCGCTTCGTCGATGTCGACCGCCAGGAGCTCGCCCGCTTGTGGGACAGCCTGCCCGCGGCACAGCGCCAGGAAGAGAAGCTCAATCACCTGCGCAAAATCATCGCCACCACCCAGAGCTATCACGCCATCACCAAGGATCTGCTCAGCGAGCAGGCCGATCTCACGATGGCCTACTACGAAGGCACCGACACCGTCGGGCACCTCTTCGCGCGCTTCCTCCCGCCGCGTCTCGAAGGGGTTTCCGCCGATGAGGTGAGGCGCTTCGGCCGAGCTTTGCCGCAGTTCTACGAGTACGCCGACGAGCTTCTCGGGGAGCTCCTCGAGACCATCTCCGACGACACCGTCGTGATGTTGGTGTCGGACCACGGTTTCTTCACCGGCGAGGCGCGGCCGGAAAGCGATCCGGCGAACTTCGCCGAAGGGGCACCGCAATGGCATCGTCAGTACGGCATCGTGGTCGCGGCGGGGCCTGGCGTCCAGCCGGGAGAGGTGCGGGGAGCCAGCATCTTCGATGTCGCTCCCACGGTGCTGGCGTTGCTCGGGCTACCGATCCCCGAAGACATGCCGGGCAAGGTGCTCTCGCAGGTTGCGGCGGCGCCGCCGAGTGGTGGTGAGGCGCTGGCGAGTTACGAGATTCTGCCGCGATCTCAACCGGGTCAGATCCGCGTCGCTTCCGCCCTCGACGAGGAGCGTCTGCGCGAGCTGGTTGCGCTGGGCTATATCTCGCCCACGGTTCTCGAAGAGCGACAGGCGGCAGCCAGCCAGGGGGGCGGCGGTTCGGCGACGCCGCGAGCGTCGGAACCGTCGCGGGCCGCCTCCGAGACAGCGAGTGGCGGCGGCACGGAAGATCTCCAGGCGATGGCCACCGAGGCCTACAACCTCGGTCGAATTCACCAACGCCAGGGCGATTTCGACCGCGCCAGCGAGCAGTTTCGGCTTGCCGTCGATCGAATGCCTGAGTTCGGATTGGGCTATGCGGCCCTCGCCCAGGTCGAGTCGAACCGTGGCGACCACAGCGGCGCCTTCGATCTGCTGGTCGAAGGTTTCTCGAAAAGCGGTTCAATGCCGATGTCGGCGATCACCGGATTGGTCGACGAAGCCAAGCGGTGTGGCCGGCTTCAAGACGCTGGCCGCGAGCTGTCAGTGATTCAGTCGGTGTACGGAGGCCAAGCCGCTTACCATGCGGCCATCGGGCTGCTTCAAGAGGAGACCGGTCGCCCGAACGAGGCCCTGGAGGCCTATGATCGCGCCCTCGCCATCGATCCGTTGGATCACCTGGCGACGGAGCAGAAGATCGGTTTGCTGCGCCAGGCCGGGCGTGAAAGCGACGCTCGGGCCTTCCTCGATCGCTCCTTCGATCTCGCCGCAGGCCAGGTGACCCAGATGAACCAGCTCGCCGTCATCGCTCTGCGTCAGGGCTGGGCACCGCAGGCCGAACGGTTGTTGCGTGGAGTGCTGGCCTCGGACCCGGGAAACCCCGGGGTGCTCGCCAACTTGGCCGCCAGCCTGATGCAGCAGCGTAAGACCGGTCAGGCTCTCGAAGCCATGTCTTCAGCCGTCGAGCGGGATCCGGACAACGCCGGGAACCACTTCAATCTCGGCGCCATGCTCGCCGAGCAGGGGCGATTCGCCGAGGCCCTGGCGGCCTTCGAGATGGCGAGCGCCAAGGGGCTGCGCAACGCCCGCGTCTATATCGCGGCCTCCAAGATGCATTTTCGACTCGGCGATCCGGGTCTCGCCGAGCAGGCACTAGTAGAGGCCCTGTCGGTCGAGCCCAGCAATGCCGAGGCACGCCAGCTCCTCTCCATCCTGCGCCAGGGAGCCGGTTAGGGCGGGAGCCGGTCGCCGTCCTGAGCTGAAACTGAAAACGGCGGGCCGAGTGGCCCGCCGTTCGAGGTCCTCCCGGATCTGCTAGCGACCGGGCCCGAGAGGGCCCGGCGGCGGCAAGAGCCGCCGAG